>JAVVFI010000009.1:0-28879 GCA_032250555.1 Sedimentisphaerales bacterium | reverse complement strand
ATATTTACGGAGGCTTGCCAATAAAATAAGGAATAGAGAGTGAGCAAGAAGGCCCTATACAAGCATAAGAGAAGTGGGGATTTGTTTGCTATTGAGACCGATGAGGGGGGGATGTGATTAGTACGAGCGGGCCGCTATTGACAAAGGATTTGAAGGCGGAAGAGCTGGATTACGATAATTACTGGGACGAGGATATAAAGGCGCATTTAGATGAATTTGAGCTTTTATCGAAAGCTGAGTACGAAGAGCTGCTTAAAAGAACGGGCTTTTTTTACAGGAAACACAGCGGTCTATCTTTGATGAACTGAATCCTAATAAAGATTCTTTCTAAGAGTAACTTTAGGAAGTAATCCCAGATTCCCTGTTATAGAGCCCAGGAGCAGCTCTTCCCCGACATGGAAACAAGTGAGCACCAATCGGGGACAAGCTCAGGATAGGTTTTTGTTGGTTTTTGATGAATTGGATTGTTTTTGAGCAGTGAAGCTGGTAGATTACCATATAATGAAAAACTAATATTTTTGGAGGTCAGTATTATGAAGAGGTATGTAATTTTCGCGGCAGCAGTTGCTGCAATATTGTCGTTAACATTGTGTGTTTTTGCTCAGCGGGAACGCGGCGGCGGCCGCAGCAGGGTTCGCGGTGCGGCTACGCCTGTGCCGGAAACCGGTTTCGTACAGATTTTCGACGGCAAAACCCTGAATGGCTGGGAGGGGACCGATCGCTGGAAGGTTGAGAACGGCGTAATCGTTGCTCAGACTACGGCAGAGAATCCACTTCGACAAAATACATTCCTTATCTGGCGAGGCGGCAAGCCGGCGGATTTTGAGTTGAAGCTTGAGTACAGGATAACAGGCGGTAACAGCGGTATCCAGTATCGCAGTGCGGAACTGGAAAATTCCGACTTCGCCATGAAGGGTTACCAGTCCGATATCGATGCCACTCTTCGATACGCAGGTATGATCTATGAAGAGAGGGGGCGTGGTTTCCTTGCGCCTCGCAGCCAGGTCAATTATCGCGGGCCTTCGGTATCCGGCACCTTAGCTTCATTGGGTACTTCTGATGAATTGAAAGAGGCCATAAAGATCAACGACTGGAATGAAATCCACATTATTGCCAGGGGCAACACTTTGATACAAATATATAACGGTCGCATGATGAGTATGTTGATTGACGACGATATCGCCGGCCGGGCTATGGAGGGCCTTATCGGATTGCAGGTCCACACAGGCGAACCGATGAAGATCGAATTTCGTAACATTCGGCTAAAACAGTATTAAACGTCGATATTAGCAGTCTTTGCTTGTGAGAAGACCATTTCATTGACATATTTGAAGCTGGCGAAATTCCTTATTTGTGTTGGAAATTGGGGATTTTGTGTGAAAAATGACTGGTTTTTGATCGCAGATCCCCGGCAGAAAAGCCGTGTGAGTATATCCGGAGTGTAAATTCCAAAGCAAGTGAACTCCTACAGGGGGAAACTCCGGGCAGATTTAAAGATAATGAAGATTGCCGTGAGGCCAGTTCCGAGAAGGAAGCATGTAATTAAATTGAGGATATTTTCCTTGACGAGAAGGTGGTTAATCTGATATAGATTAAGCAGGAACAGTTTGTGCTTGCGTGGTTGGGCATCTGTGGCTTTGAGTTCGTCAAGAGTGAGCGCATTTCTTATATTGTTGTGTATAGAGGAGGAGATATTGTGTGAGGCGCAGAGTTTCGAGGAGAACTTTGCAATTCGCAGGCGAATATTTTACATTTCGATTAACAACCGGCATTTATTTTTACGGAGGATTGTTATGTCTAAGAGACTGATTCATCTGGTTTCTTTTGTTTTGTTGCTGGGCCTGACTGGTGTAACAAGTGGTACTGAGGGCCTGAAGGGCGAGTATTATCATGCGACTATTGCAGCGAACGAATGGCAGGATCTCGTGCTGACGCGCATAGATCCGAAGGTGGACTTTGACTGGGGTGCCAACTCGCCGGAACCGGGAGTTGTCAATGCAGATAATTTTACGGTTCGGTGGACGGGAACAATTGAAGTGCCGGAGTCCGAGACCTATACTTTCTACACCGAGGGGGACGACGGTATTAAGTTGTGGGTGAATAACGAACTGGTTATTGACACCTGGACATGGAGCAAAACGTGGCATGTCACGCAACCCCCTATTGAGTTCGGCAGCGGTGAGATTGCCCTGACGGCAGGGCAGCAATACGAGATTAAACTGGAGCACTATGAGCACGGCGGTACTGCCAAGTGTAAGCTGTCATGGTCAACTGCAACAATGGCTCAGGAAATCGTTCCGAGCCAGTATCTTTCGGTGGAGAGGCCGTATCCGCGTGATCCCGACCCGGCTGATGGCGCCATAGTTCGAGATAGTTGGGTGGGGCTTGACTGGACGCCGGGAGATTTTGCGGCTACGCACGATGTGTACTTAGGAGAGAGTTTTAATGATGTGTATGCCGGGGCTGCCGGTACGTTCCGGGGCAGTCAGGCTGAAATGACTTTTACCGTCGGCTTTCCGGGATTTCCTTATCCGGACGGTTTGATTTCGGGCACAACGTACTACTGGCGAATCGTTGAGGTCAATGATACACACCCGGGGAGTCCGTGGGAGAAAGGTCCCGTCTGGAGCTTTTCGGTAGCGCCCAGGACAGCTTACAATCCCAATCCGGTGGATGGCGCGGAACTGGTAGATACGAATCCGGAGCTTAGCTGGGAGCCGGGTTTCAATGCGAAATTGCGTCACTTTTATTTCGGGGACAATTATGACGATGTTGATGCCGGTACCGGCGGGACGGACAAGGGCCCCATGGGACATCTAATCTATTTTCCCGGCCCACTTAAATTGTCTAAAACTTATTACTGGCGGGTCGATGAGTTCGATCCCCCCAGCATACATAAAGGCGAGGTCTGGAGTTTTACTACTCAGGGCGCCGTCGCGAATCCTAATCCTGCTAATGGAGCTGTCGATGTAACGCAGAGACCGATTCTGAGCTGGTCACCCGGGATATATTCTGCTTCGTATCAGGTCTATTTCGGTTCTGATTCCGCTACTCTGGAGCTTAAAGGCAGCGGGGACCTCGGCTCTGAGGGTTTTGAGGCGGGGCAGCTTGACTGGAACACTACCTACTATTGGCGTATCGATGAGGCTAATAATGCCAATGCTGACAGTCCGTGGACAGGTCCTCTCTGGAGTTTTACGACGGCTGACTTTTTTATAGTGGATGACTTTGAAAGTTACAATGACCTAGACCCTGCTGATGCGGCGAGTAACAGGATATTTTTTGCATGGGTAGATGGATTCGATAATCCGGCTGTAAACGGTTCTGTCGTCGGGTATGGTACTGCTCCATTTGCCGAGCAAGCAATCGTTCACAGTGGTAATCAATCAATGCCGCTGGCTTACGACAATGCCGTCGGAAAATCCGAGGCGACGTTGACATTGACTTCCAATCGTGACTGGACCGTGAACGGAGTCAACACGTTGACGATTTGGTTTAGAGGCAGCACAGGTAACGCTGCTGAGAATATGTATGTTGCTCTAAACGGAAATGCTGCAGTCAATAATGACAATCCGGAGGCAGCGGTAAGAACTTCCTGGACACGATGGGATATAGACCTGATGCGATTTGCCGACCAGGGCGTTAACCTTACCAATGTAATCTCAATTACTCTTGGTCTTGGTAACAGGAGTAATCCTGTTGCGGGGGGGGCAGGTATGATGTATTTCGATGATATTCGTCTGTATGCGCCGGTGCCGGAAGCGCCGTAAGTGACAACGAAAACTGCGTGCATGTTTTGCAAAACATGAAATATTCTCTTGACGAGAAGGTATCTGATTTGATATAGATAAGGTTAGGAAACTTGTGCTCGCGTGGCTGGGCTTTGTTTTCATCGATGTGAGCACACTTCATATATTTTTCGAACAGAGGAGGACGAAATTGTTTGAGGTATGGAGTTTAATTGAGAACTTTGTGCTGGCGAATGTTATTACATTTCTTTTAGAAAATCAAATGCCGCAAATGCGGGATCGATTATTTTGGTGTGTGGCCAAAATGTGAATAGTAATTATTTTGATTCTGTTTAAAAGGAGGACTACATTATGTGTAGGAAAATGATTTGTTTATTGTCTTTTGTTTTGCTGGTGGTTCTGAATAGTAATGCCTGGGCAGGTTTTCTCGATGATTCGGCCCTGGTCTTCTATTATTCCTTTGACAGTGTTACTGATATTGTTGCTGACCAGTCGGGCAACGGTCATGACGGTGTCGTGAACGGCGATGTAACATTAGAGCCTATTGGCAAGTACGGTGGAGCCGCTCATTTCGCAAGCACCAGTTTTTTGGATCTGGATGGCGAAAATTTTCCTGTCGATGAAGTTCCGACAACGGGAATGACACTTGCGGCCTGGATAAAATGTGAGAATACAGGTGATCATCACGCTATATTCAACGCCAGAGCGGCTGATTCGACCTGGATAGTTCATCCTGAGGCCCGCAGTAACGGGGAATTCAGATGGCTTCTTCGCACTGCCGGCGGGACAACAATCTTCGACATACGTGCCGGAGTTGTAACGTGGGATGAATGGCTGCATTTTGCAGGTACATACGATGAGGCGTCCGGCAAGGCAACGCTGTTTATCAATGGGGAAATGGTCCGTGAGGAAAACGTTTCAAGCCCAGCGGATATAGCCGGAGACTGGGGCCAGGGTGCTCGTGTGGGGTATAATATTGATGCCGCAAGACCTTTCACAGGACTTATGGATGATTTATTATTATTCAGACGGGCGCTATCTCTGGCCGAGGTTAATAAACTTATGCAGGGTATAGGCTCTCCGTTTGCTTTCGGCCCCTCGCCGGCCGATGGTTCTCTGCATGAAGATACCTGGGCGAATGTTAACTGGTTTTCGGGTGACAGTGCGGCCTCGCACGATGTGTATTTCAGTGATGACTTTGATGCTGTGAATGATGGTGCCGCTGAAGCATTCCAGGGTAATCAAACCTCTACATTCGTAGTTGTTGGTTTTCCGGGATTTGCTTTTCCGGACGGCCTTGTTCCGGGCACGACCTACTACTGGCGAATCGATGAGGTCAATGACACCGAGCCAAATAGCCCGTGGATAGGCCCTGTCTGGAGTTTTACGGTTCCACCCAAGACGGCATATTATCCAGTCCCGGCCGATGCTTCGGAGTCCGTGGCTGTGGATGCAGTACTTAGCTGGACGGCGGGATTTGGGGCGAAATTGCACACTGTATATATCGGCGACAATTATGATGATGTGAGTAATGCTTCCGGCGGGGGGTCTCAGGGGGCTGCTACTTATACTCCCAGTGCACTCGAAGCAGAGAAGGTTTATTACTGGCGGGTGGATGAGTTTGACGCGGTCGATACGTATAAAGGCGATGTCTGGAGCTTTTCCACTCCGGGCGCGGTCGGCAATCTCAATCCGGCTAACGGCGCATTGGATGTAGATCAGGCACCGGTTCTCGAATGGTCAGCCGCAGACAGCGCTGCTTCGCACGAGCTGTATTTAGGTACAGATAAAGATGCCGTGCGCAATGCCGATACCGGTTCATCCGAATACAAAGGCTCAATGCCTCTCGGCTCGGAGAGCTATGACGCCGGTGACCTTTTGTGGGATACTACTTACTACTGGCGTGTTGATGCGGTCAAGGCCGACGGTACGACACAGAAGGGTCTTATCTGGAGCTTTACGACGGCCAACTTCCTTATTGTGGATGACTTCGAGAGCTACAACGACCTTAATGAAGATGAACCCGACAGCAACAGGATATATCTTGCCTGGATTGACGGATTCGAAGATCCAGCCAACGGTTCTGTTGTTGGGTATGCAAATCCGCCTTTTGCCGAGCAGAAAATCGTCCACGGCGGTTCTCAGTCGCTACCGCTTGCTTATGACAATAGTGGCGGAAATTCCGAGGCGACCTTGACTCTAATTTCTCTACGTGACTGGACGGTAAATAATATTGGCATATTGACGATTTGGTTCAGAGGCAATCCGGCTAATGCCGCTGAGGGGATGTATGTCGCTCTTAATGGAAGCGCTGTTGTTTCTAATGATAATCCTGAAGCAGCGCAATTATCTGCCTGGACCCAATGGGATATAAATCTACAGGTGTTTGCGGACCAGGGCGTCAATCTTGCTAATGTCAATACGATTAGTCTTGGTTTCGGTGATAAGAATAATCCGCAGGCCGGTGGTTCGGGTACTGTGTTCTTCGACGATATACGTCTGTATCCATCGGAGTCTGAAACGCCATAAGTGATGAATTAAGTAGATGTAATTGATTTTTAATTCGGGGCTTATACTGATTGATTTGGTATAAGCCCTTTTTTCAATAATTATTTTTTAGCAGGTGGGTCCGGCAAAGGTATTGGTGATGTAAGTTTAGGGCCGTTGGGGCTCGTATTATAATCGAACTTCAGAGTCTGTGGTAATTCGCCCGGTGTTGTTGCGCTGCCAAGTAACCTGTCATGTTCGGCTAAGATGGCCGACATATCGCCTCCAGCAAGAGCTCTTCTTATAGTCATTTGCGGCTTGAGAAGCGTATTGATACATTTTTCTTCTATATCAACCAGAACAGAGGTCAGGTGAGTTTTTTGGGTATTGTTCAATATATCAGCACCTTTGACATACCTTTGTATCGCATAGGAAAATAACTGTGCAAAGCATCGAGCTGCAGCAGCCTTTGAGGTGGTTGATGTTGAGCTGGAAGCCTGGGAAGCTACAAGTATTTTGCTGCTGAGATATTTCAGGATGGCACTATCATAAAGTTCATACTGCACTGTCCAGTCGGCATATCTTTTAATTCTGATATCGGCTATCTGACATAATAAATGTTCTGACTGTGGTATATTTACCCCGCCTGTAAACCGAGCTATCAAAGCTAATATCTCAGGTGTGCTGGTATCGAGAATCTCTGTGAATTTGGCGGCAAGAAGAGATGCCTGATCCGAGTTAGCTGCGTCATTTAACTGGGTTATGATTTCCGGGTTTGTAAGGGAATGGACCGCCCAGTAACGAATGACCATATTTTCATTTTTCAGCATTGGGATAGCCTGGTCGGCCAGTCCCAGGTCCTGTAGTCCATCCATGAGAATCAAAAGATTAATGGTTACTCCGGTTATCCTCTCCTGCCGGGGCAATTTCTGGGCATCGAGAAAGCCCTGGGCGATATATCTGCGGGCAGACTCTGAAAACTGTTGAGCATACTGGCCTTGCTGTGTCTGAGCGTCCTTTCTGCTGAGAATGACCGTACGTTTCTGTGCTATGGCTGTAAAATCTCTCTCATTGACCAGTTCGTTTATCGCTTCAGCAAGAAAATCGTCGATAATTTTTAAATCACTGTTATCGAGCACTGCTTTTTTGCGTACATTGTCAACCTCTCTGGTATTAACGGCTTTAGAGCCTGGATTCATTACCAAAATCAAAAATACGACCAAAAAAGCGAAAATCACCCATTTTATCTTCATTTTGTGAACACCCTTAAAAATGCCGGCTTTGAATTAGACACTCTCCAGCTTATACTGATACCCAATATCACCCAGTTTAACTTTAAAAGCTCTATTTGTCAAGGGAATTTGCTCTCGAAGTAAAAAGCTGTAAAAATGTCTTTGGCGGTCTGCCTTTTTCCTTATTAATTTTTTCACTAAAAGCGGTTAAAATTGTTATGATATCGTACAAAGGTCATAAGTGAAAGACGAATAAACTATCAATGAGAAGTTATTTATCGGACAATAAAAATGAGCAGGCCTTATTTTATTAAAGCTTTTTTCGGTACAGCAACGAGGCTCGGCAGATGGGCTTTTTTTATTGAGGTGTGTCAATGACCGAATCATCCTCAAAACTTGTTCGCATCGATCCTTTCCGCCTGCGTATGGAACGCCGCGGCAGGATGGTTACCGATGCAACCATCTATGCCTCAAAAGCCGTCAAGCTCGAACCTGATGCGGTGAGTCAGCTTTGCGATGCCGCCTCTCTGCTGCCGGCCAGAAAGGTTCTGGCTACTGCCGATATCCATGTTGGCTTCGGCATACCTATCGGGGCTGTATTGGGGCTGGAGGATGCAATTATGCCTCCTGCTGTCGGGTATGACATAAATTGCGGGATGAGACTGTTGAGAACACCATTTTCAAAAGGCGATATTGACACTGATAAAATTGCTGCCGATATAGCCCGTGACATTCCGCTTGGCGAGGGCAGGGAAAATTTGCAATTAGGCAAAACTCAAATTGAAACTGTTATAAATAAAGGTGTTTCAGCTATACCGGATATTGCCCAAAGAAGCAGCCATCGAGTTTGGGAGGCTTTTGACCCAGACCAGTTTGCAGATGACATTTTAAGAATTGAAGAAAACGGCTGCTTGCCTGCGGAGCCGGCTGCGGTTCCAAAAAGAGCAGTACAAAAAGGCTGCAATCAACTTGGAACCCTTGGAGGAGGGAATCACTTTATTGAGATACAATATATCCAGGAAGTTTTTGACGAAAATTTAGCTAAGAACTTCGGTCTATTCAAAAATCAGCTCGTTGTAATGATACATTCAGGCTCGCGCAGGTTCGGTTATGAAATCGCCGATGAATATATGAATGTTGCCGCCAGGGTACCGGAGAATGCCGACCGCAAAAAGATGCTTTCCTATCTGTCCACTGAGAGCAGGGCGGGTAAAAATTATATACAAGCGATGGGAGCGGCTGCCAATTTTGCATTTGCCAATCGGCATATTATGGCTTTACTGGTAAGACGTTGTTTTAACAGAATGTTTGGTCCTACGCCGCTGCCGCTCGTTTATGATATTGCTCACAATATGGCCAAATTCGAGACACATGGAGGTAAAGGCCTTTGGGTACACCGAAAAGGTGCTACTCGTGCTTTTGGTCCGAAGCAGATGGGCGATGGCATTTTTGCCCGAACCGGCCAACCAATAATAACACCCGGCTCAATGGGTACCGCAAGCTTTCTTCTTGTTGGAACTGGTGATTCCGAGGAGTCTTTGAATTCAGTCAACCACGGGGCTGGCAGGATTATGAGCCGTACCGC
Organism: Sedimentisphaerales bacterium; assembly: GCA_032250555.1. GTDB lineage: Bacteria > Planctomycetota > Phycisphaerae > Sedimentisphaerales > Anaerobacaceae > NIOZ-UU13. The sequence continues at coordinate 19,826 of JAVVFI010000009.1, read as the reverse complement.
CGCCCGTGGAAAGGCCCGTAGAGGAAGAATTGTAATGCCGGCTCAGATTAGCGATGACCAGTTTAAACGCAGTATGAAAGGCATAAAACTTATCACGGGGAATAAAAGTAAAATTAAAGAGGAAGCGCCCGGCGCTTATAAAGACATTGAGGAGGTTGTTCGGATTGTCATCGAGTGCGGCTGGGCCAAAGCTGTTGCTCGAATGATACCTTTAGCCGTATTAAAAGGCTAGTCCCATAATATTCTTCAGAGAAAAAGTTTGGAATTATTGAGAAATTGAAAGGTGGAAAAATGCTTCGTAATATTTTAGGCGGGAAATGTAAATCCTATATTTTTGTTTTGTCCATTTTGGTTTCTGTTTTCATATCACCTCAGACGATTTGGGCCGCGGACAATAGCTTTGAAGTTGACGTTCGTGCAGATGTGAAGATTCCGATGCGGGATGGCGTTTTGCTTTCGGCTCATATTTTTCTGCCGAAAGCAGAGGGTAAGTTTCCTGTTATACTGGTTCGCTCACCCTACGGCAAAGGAGATGAAAAAAACGGCGATGGTCTCCTCTATGGATCCAAAGGTTATGTTTTTATCAGTCAGGACTGCCGAGGCAAAGGGGCCTCAGAGGGTGAATGGGAGCCTTTTTTAAATGAAGATGCCGATGGCCGGGACACTCAGAAGTGGATTCTAAATCAGCCCTGGTGTAACGGTAAAATCGGTACCTCAGGGGGTTCCTATGTCGGATTTACGCAATGGATGCCCGCCCCTAATGCAGGTGAACATCTAAAGGGAATATTTTGTCTTGTACCTCTTGTAGATACATATGGAGATGCAGCTTATATTGGCGGGGCATATAGCCTGGCTTTAATGATGGGCTGGGGAAGTGTGGTTTCATATAGGCCGGGTGAAGAAATGACCATACTCGGTTGGGGAAGTGGTGACTGGAATAAGGCATATCGCACTTTGCCGCTTCGTGAATGGGACCGGGCAATTGATCGCAAGGTCCAGTACCTGCGGGATTGGGTTGCCCACCCTGTTTTTGATGATTACTGGGCCAAACGTAGTGTTCGTAATCGCTGGCAGGATATCACCGTGCCCATTTTTACTATAGGCGGCTGGTATGATATTTTCGCCAAGAGTGTCTTCGACCATATCAATGCCGTCAAGTCAACATCGCGTTCGCTTAAGGCTCGAAATCATCAGCACTTGTTGATGGGACCATGGGGGCACGGAATAAGCCGGGACGGCAAAGTCGGTGATTTGGATTTTGGTAAAGATTCTGTGGTTAATTTTCATGAGATCCAGACGAAATGGTTTGATTACTGGTTGAAGGGTAATGAAACCGGCGGTTATAAGTGGGCGCCTTTTCGTATTTTTGTTATGGGTCGTAATCAATGGCGCGATGAGCAGGAGTGGCCCCTGGAGCGAACTCGATTTACACCATATTATTTTCATAGCGGTGGTTCGGCAAACGCACTTAAAGGGGACGGAAGGTTAAGCACGGTCAAGCCTGGAAATGAATCCTTCGATAGATTTGTTTACGACCCGAACAATCCCGTTCCAACACTTGGCGGCTGCAATCTTGTTGGCTGTCCTGCCGGACCAAGGGACCAGACCAAAGCTGAAAACCGGAACGATGTTCTTGTTTTTACGAGTAAAGAGTTGAAAACCGACCTCGAGGTTACCGGGCCTGTAAAGGTAGTCCTTTATGCCGCCAGTTCTGCCCGCGATACGGACTGGACGGCAAAATTAGTCGATGTCCATCCAGATGGCCGTCCTATCAATCTATGCGATGGCATCATACGTGCGCGAAATCGGGAGTCGGCTCAAAATCCAACGTTGATAAAGCCCGGGAAAATATATCGATATGAGATTGACTTATGGGTAACAAGTAACGTTTTCTTGGCCGGGCATAAGATACGGGCTGAGATATCCAGCAGCAATTTTCCACGGTTCGACCGAAATCCTAACACGGGAGCCCCTTTTGGGAAAAGTGCGGAAATAATAAAGGCAACCCAAACCATCTATCATGACTTGGAACACACTTCGCATATTCTTTTACCTGTTATTCCCTAAACCAAAGATTGCAGCAGGCTGAATTAGATATTCTGGTATAGAAAGTCGCAATTTTATAGGACGATTCGAGGCGGGATCACAGTCATTGCATCATGCGAGCGGTATTTTCTGCGCTTTTTAAGGTAATTTTCTGAATTTATTATTATGGTCGATTTGTGCTTCTCAATCTATTTCTTATATTTTAATTGTATCAAGCAAACCGTGTTGTGCGGTTTGCCAAGTAAGACTAATTTTAAAGGAGGCATATTATGGTCGGTAAAAGAAGACTGATGGTCGCTGTGATGGTTACATTGGGTTTAGCACTAATCGGATGTAACAGCCAAATCGCAAATTTTCATGAGGCGATGAGGACAGGAAATCTTGAAATGGCTGAAGCCTTGTTGGCGGAGAAGCCCACTCTTGTGGATACACAACAGGATGGCCGGATTCCTATTTTCGCAGCATTCCAGGAAGAACAGAAAGATATGGTTTTGCTTCTGGTTGACAGCGGTGCGAATCTAAACGTACAAGATAAAAGTGGCTTTTCTCCCCTGCATTATGCAGCCCAAAAAGGTTATGCAGATATTGCTGAACTTATGACAGCCAAAGAGATCAATATTGATACAGTGAATATGGATGGAGAAACTCCTTTGCATATCGCTTCCAGATCCGGCTGGGTGGATGTTGTCGAAGTTCTTATTGCCGCCGGAGCGGATGTGAATTTTGAAAATCCAGCGCAAAGAACTGCTTTGCATATTGCTGCCAAAGCCGGCTATGCGGATGTGGTTCAGGCTCTAATTGCCGGAAAGGCAAATATGAATGCGCGAGACCCGAAGCAGCTTACTCCTTTGCATGTTGCAGCCAGAGCAGGTAATGTAGATGCTGTTCAGGCTCTGATAGATGGAGGAGCAAATGTCGATGCGGAAAATTACATAAGACGGACTCCTCTGCATCTTGCAGCCAAAGTCGGTAATGTAAAAGTGGTCGAGGCACTGCTTATAGGTAAAGCAAATATTGAGGCTAAAGATAGAAGTCCGGGCCGGACCGCTCTTCATTATGCTGCCCAACAGGACCATATGGACGTTACTGAACTGCTGATTAACTTTGGAGCAGATGTGAATGCGACAGATTTGCTGTCTCGTACACCTCTGTACTGGGCATCCATTCGCGTTAAGAGAGATGGAGTTTGCCACGAAGTCGTTGAATTGTTGAAATCACATAATGCACGCTACTAACAGCAGTGCTTTGCAGTGAAGTCCTTTTAATAATGCTATCAAAGGGCTGTGGGTCTCGAGTGATCGGGACTTGCAGCCCTTTTGTTATTACTAAAGCTCACCGGGTATTCCGAATCCAGTTTTCACACAAATTCTTATCATCAGTAATAATTCTCAATAAAAATAGCATAAAAACGACTAACAAATCGTTGCATTTATTATCTAAAGTCTTATGCTATTACGAGATAAAATTGGGTGTTTTTTTCAGCTCAAAGATTTTTGTAGTTTGTCGGAAAATTAAAATGGCTAAATGCCTTGTTGTTTTTATAAATTCGTTTTTGCTGCCGGTTTGTATTGCCGGTTGTCTTTCCATGAAACCTGAACGTGTTGAGCACGTAGAGCCTGAAAACCTTAAGCTCGAACCGATTGAGGCTAAACCAAATGCTCTCGAATCTGATGATATTATACCACATAGCGGCATAGCCACTCAGCTTGAGTCGCATAGTGTTGAACCTATTGAGTTGGAACTCAATAATATCGAGCCTGTTATAGACGGACAAAATGAGCCTGAACAGGAACAGCCGAAAGCTGTGATTAAAGAGGTTACGCCTGCTGAATCCGACCCCAGTGAGGTTGAACAGGCAATTAAAACGGCTGTTTCTTTTTACGACAAATACGCCGAGGTCCTGAAAGACTTCGTCGATGATAAAGGGATGGTTGATTATACAACGCTGCGGCGACAAAGGCTCAAATTAAAAGCTCTCCTGCGGGAATTTGAAAACCTTGACTCGAATGAATACAGGACCTGGACAAAAGAAAATAAAATCGCCTTCTGGATCAATGCGTATAACATCCAGATGCTGAAAATAATTACCGACAATTACCCAATCCGATCCTCGCGAATCCTTCGTCTTTATCCGGGCTGGGGTCCGAATAGTATCCTGCATATAAAGGGAATATGGAGCGATTATAAGTTTCTTGTTATGGATGAGGAATTTACTTTGTCGGAAATCGACAAGCGTTTTTTCCGTAAAGAGTTTAATGATCCGAGGATATATTTTGCACTATCCAGAGGCAGTTTGTCGAGTCCGCCGTTGCGCAATGAGCCTTATTACGGGCATAGGCTCAATAAGCAATTGGATGACCAGGTCAAAAGATTTCTGTCCAACCCGCTTGCGTTAATTATCGAGACCGAAAAACAGAGTGTATATTTATCATCTTTATTTCAGTCATCCTCATATGGCAAAGAATTTATTGATAAATTCGCCATAGATAGAAAATTCAAGGACCATGAACCGACTACCCGGGCTGTTCTTAATTTTATTACTAATTATGTTTCCAGAGACACAGTTTCTTTCCTTGAGGTAGGAAATTACTCTGTTAAATATATGAAGTACGATTGGACGATTAACGACGGTTCGTAGTCAGTCCATTACGAACCATGAATTACAAAAAGTTGAAAGGAAAAATGTCAAATGGCTAAAAAATCGAATCCAAGCAATCCGCATCTTGATACCAACGGATACCTTTTCACCAGCGAGTCTGTCACGATGGGTCATCCTGACAAGGTGGCCGACCACGTATCCGACGCCGTTCTTGATGCAATGCTCGCACAGGACCCAAAAAGCCGGGTGGCTTGTGAAACATTAGTAACAACAGGCCTGGTTGTAGTCGCCGGTGAAATCACAACAAAGGCATATGTTGACATCCCGGGCGTTATCAGAAAGACAATCAAAAAAATCGGGTACAACGATCCAACGATAGGTTTCGATGGTGATGACTGTGCCGTGATTGTTTCAATTGACAATCAAAGCCCTGACATCTCGCAGGGAGTATCTGAAGGTAAAGGCCTGCACAAAGAACAAGGCGCCGGCGACCAGGGTCTGATGTTCGGTTACGCTTGCAAAGAAACTCCGGCTCTTATGCCGATGCCGATTCAATTAGCCCACGCCTTAACGACCAGGCTGGAAAAAGTGCGCCAGACTAAAAAGCTGCCCTGGCTGCGGCCCGACGGCAAAAGCCAGGTAACAGTCGAATATGAAAACGGTAAACCCAAACGTATCCATACGGTTGTCATATCCACTCAGCATGCCCCGACTATTGCCTATAAAAAATTACAAAAACAAATCATCGAAAAGGTCATCATGCCGGTTCTGCCAAAACGCCTTGTTGACAAAAAAACCATATTACATATCAATCCGACGGGTAGATTTGTCGTGGGCGGTCCAAAAGGTGATTGCGGTCTTACCGGCAGGAAAATTATTGTTGATACTTATGGTGGAAGAGGCAGCCATGGCGGCGGCGCCTTTAGCGGAAAAGATCCGACAAAGGTTGACAGAACCGCAAGTTACATGGCTCGATATATCGCTAAAAACGTTGTTGCATCTGGCCTGGCCGACGCATGTGAAGTCCAGTTGTCCTATGCCATCGGAGTAGCCGAGCCTATCTCTGTCCTGGTAGATACTGAGGGAACCGCAAAAATAAGTGAGCAGAAGATAAGCCAACTTGTAAGAAAGTTTTTCCCATTAACCCCGAAGGCTATGATCAGGCACTTAAATCTTGCTCGTCCAATTTTTGCCCAGACCTCCTACGGGGGGCACTTCGGACGAAATCTGCCGAACTTTACCTGGGAAAAGACCGATATGGCCGCAAAACTCCGAAAAGCCGCAGGATTATAGGGGTAAATGCCGTTTAGATGCCCTGATTTTCGTAGGTGCTGGTATTTTTTCCACTTTTTCAGCGAATTTTTGTAAGTTTTCTGCACTTTAGTGCTCTAATATTATGGTCATGGCCGAAACGATTGATGATGAACGTCTCGTCGAACAATTTAATATGGGCGATGAATCTGCTTTTGACAGGATTGTCGAGCACTATTCGCCCGATATTGCAGCACTGGCCAGTCGATTACTCGGCTGGTCCGGCGAGGTCGAAGATGTTACGCAAGACATCTTCCTCGCTGCATTCCTCGGCTTGAAAAAATTTCGCTGCGATTGCAGCCTAAGAACCTGGCTCTTTACCATAACGGTCAACAAATGCCGCAGTTACCGATATAAGCGAATGCTCCGGAAGCGGCGAATATTACAGGTAGCTGATGAAGCTATTGATGCTTCGGCCGGCACAGCGGACAAAGCCTCGATGGACAACGAGACTTTCGACCGTATTCGCCGTGCTATTCAAGCCTTACCTGCTAAATATCGTGAGGCGGTCGTATTAAGGTATCTGCAAGAGCTTCCAGTTGAACAAATCAGCCTGATTCTTGGAATATCCAAAAACGCATTGCAGGTCCGGCTGAACCGCGCCAGGGTACGTTTAAGAGATGACCTGGGTGAGCTGACAAAGGAGAAATTATGACAGAAGACAAAATAAAAAACCTGCTTCAGGAAGCCGACCGTATGGCGGGCCTGCCGGGCCCAGTTTCTGCCAACCTCTCCGCCATCGTCCGGCGCCGTGCCCATCGGAGACATTTGCGTATAAGCATAACCGCTCCTCTGGCTGCGGCCGCTGTTATTTTGATAGCTGTCGGTATCTTGAACTTTTCATTTAGAACTAATGAACAAACAAAAGACCCGGAGAAACTCGTCTTACTTGAAAAACAGTTTGAACAGCTTCAGGCAAAGACTGATGCGGCAGTAAACCTCATACAGGAGATGCTTGTTGCCGAACAAAAACAGCTCTCGCTTAACGAACTCGAAGCCCAGCTTGCGAGTATTCCCGATCCGCTTGAAGTAATACAGAGGCAGGTCGATAAAACCGCTTCTATCCTCGTATTTCAAGCCGACCGTTTGTATCGAACAAACAGAACGGATTCCGCAGTCGAGACCTACAACCGCGTCATCGAGCTTTTCCCGAAGACTATCCAGGCCCAGCAAGCTCGGCAGCGATTATCAGAAATCGAAAGCAGAAAGTTCAACAAAATAGATTCAAAAGGAGAGTTGAAATGGAAGCCAGAAATCGTTTCGTTATCTTGATAGCTGTGGTTCTTTTAGCTTCAGTTCCTGTGCAATCCGCTAACCAGCCGACAGCGGTTCAGATTTCAAGTACGCACACTGCAAGCTGTTTGGTCAAGATAACATTCGATCCGCTTGTTTTGCCGCTCGATAGTATCACTATAGACTATCTGCTGCACAGTACCAGCGTTGCCGGCAGGCTTATCCGAGAAATACTCAATATCTCCCCCGATCAGGTTTCTGATGTCTTTATAATCGAAACATTGGGCGACACTTCGGGCAGGGCATTGCCGGAAACTTCACCAATGCGGAGGGCTACACCTACAGGCATGAACGAATACGAGTATGAGATGATGAGGGAGAGGGAACGAGCGGGGCGGGAGTACACGGCTTCTTCCTCTATGCCCGGCTCTTCTCGTAGAACTTTATCAACAACTGCAATGCCACCGAACTCCGCTGCTGAGCAAACGATTCTGTTTAAGCTTCAGGTTAACCTGCCGGAGAATGTCAAGCCCGCGGCAGAGGAGTTTATGTATGCTCTTGTCGACAGCTTCAGGAGTACCCTTGCAAAAGTTTTTGAGGATTACAAACTAAGATTTGAAAATCAGCTAAAGCTTGCAGAACAGGAAGCCACTCTTGCTGAAGCCGACTTAAGTGAAAAGCAAAAAACTCTCAGAGAAATTTCACGCTCCCATGTTCTTGATCGTGAACAGATTCTGGCTGATATTTACCGGCTTCGTCAGGAAGTTCAGGCTGCCGAGATGAATCAAGCCTCGAACCAGGTCATTATCGACGCAACTACCAAGCGAATATCTGAAATTCAGATCGAAATAACCGAAAAGCTTGAGAATGATCCGATAAGTATAGAACATCAGAAAATAATCGACTTGATCGGCAAGCTCCTCGTTGAAGCGGAAAAACAAGCTAAGGCGGGCACAATAACAATATCTCAGGTTGATGAAATAAAAGAGAGACTTGCCAGGGAGAAAATAGCAAAGGCGCAACGGCGCGAATCACTCAGTAAATCTCTCGGAGGTAACCTGATAGAGTCTCTTAATAAAGAATTAGCTGAACGGTCGATACAGGATACTCAGCAAGAGGCATCTCTTGCCAGCCTGGAAAAGCAGCTGATTGAAGCAGAATCGCTGCTTGCCAAGGCCGATGACTATGAGCTGCTCTCACTAAAGGTCGATATGGCCAAGCAAAGCCTTCAGGAATCAATTCTTTGGCGTGACAGAACGAGCCGGCAAATACGTTTGCTTCAATCACCAATGGTCTCGATTCTGGGCGGCGAATAAAAAATTGTTTGAATAGGTGTACCCGGGGGTCCGCCAAAACTATTCGGCGGGCCCCGGGTAAAGCTTAAAATCTGTTAAATTCAATTAAACTATTTTCACACTGAGCGATACATACGGCACGATAAGAAATTAGTGTTTAAAGTGCCGTTTACCTGTAAAGACCATCGCGATTCCGTGCTTATCTGCGGTTGCGATAACTTCATCGTCTTTTTTAGAACCGCCCGGCTGGACTATTGCAGTCACACCTGCTTTAGCTGCATTTACAACGTTATCCGGGAAGGGGAAGAACGCGTCCGAGGCCATCGCACAGCCATTTGACTCATCACCGGCATGCTTAAAGGCAATCAGGCCGGACTCGACTCTGTTCATTTGGCCGGCCCCTACGCCCAAAACCTTCTTATTTTTGGCCAGTACGATTGTATTACTCTTTGTATGTTTGGCGACAAGCCAGGCAACCTTCAAATCGGCAAGCTGGTTTTCGGTGGGCTTTGCCTTCGTCGGATACGTCAGGACATCAGGCTCCCAGCCGGCTAAATCACGTTTCTGTAAGAGCAGCCCGCCGACTACACAACGAATGTCGTACTCAGCGCTGTCAATCTTAGCTCTGTCAATCGGCCCTGTTTCCATCAGCCGGACTCTGTTGCCCCAGGTTTTGAGCGTCCTGATTATCTCGACCGCATCGGTATCAAATTCAGGTGCGATAATCACTTCAGCAAAGAACCCTGAGGCACCTAATGCTTTGCCGAATCGGCTGTAAGATTCCATAATCGTGCGAGCCAGTTCGACATCCACTTTTCTGTTCAGGGCGATAATGCTGCCGAACGCACTGACTACATCACATTCATAGGCCTTGCGATATGCAATGCAAATATCATCATCAATAGCACAACCGCATGGATTGAGGTGCTTGACAACAACAGCGGCCGGTTCGGTAAATTCCTTAACCAATTCGAACGCGGCATTTGTATCCAGAAGATTGTTAAAGCTGATGTCAATACCGCCTTCCAGTAAAGTGCCGCTGCACGTCGAAGTTTCACTGCTTGGCGGCAGTTTGTAGAAGGCCGCGGATTGATGGGGATTTTCACCGTAACGCAACGATGCAGCTTTGCTGACTGCAATTGATACTTTCTCTGGATACTCCTGGCCTGATATGGTGTTAAGATATTTTGCTATCGCGGTATCATACGAAGCCGTCAAGCCGAACACAATCCGTGCGAAATCACTTCGCAGCTTCTCACTAACCGCCCCGTTGTTTTTCTCCATCTCTTCAATGACCTGGTCGTACTGGTCGGCTTGTGTTACGACTGTTAAGAACTTGTGATTTTTCGCAGCAGATCGAAGCATACTTGGCCCGCCGATATCGATATTTTCAATAGCTTCGGCCAGTGTACAGTCAGATTTGGCAATTGTCTGTTCGAACGGGTACAGATTTACACATACTAAATCAATCGGTTCGATATTATGTTCTTCCATTGCGGCCTTGTGCTCTTTTTTATCACGAAGTCCCAGCAGCGCCCCATGTATCTTCGGATGAAGTGTTTTTACCCTGCCATCCATCATTTCCGGGAAACCCGTTACAGACTCAATGCCGACAACGTCCAGCCCGGCTTCGCCGAGCTTTTGAGCTGTTCCGCCGGTACTGATTATCTTAACTCCCATCTTGCTGAGCTTGCCGGCGAAATCGACCACGCCGCTTTTGTCAGAAACACTGATTAATGCTGTCTTGATTTTCACGTCCATTGATACTCCTTTTGTGTTGAAATTTCCTTGATTTGTTTTTGCTATTGGTCCCTCGTATTCCGTATTACATCCAGTCGGTTTTGTATATAGATGCTGTGTTTCGGAACTACGAATTATTTAACCGGTTGCAGACATGCAATCCGACCATGTTCATCGGCGATATATATTTTCGAGTCTATTGTATTGGCTGTGTGTCTCGTTACCTCTGCAAAGTTAACCGAATATAGTTTCTTTGCGGTGAGGTTATCCATCACCACAAGTTTCCTGTCCTTGGTAATGATATAGGCTCTGCCTTTGGCTTCAGCCAATAAATCAACGCCACCTGGAACCGACCACATGAATTGTCCGCTTTCTTTGTCTATTGCTGTTACACCTTTACCGAGAACATACTGATAAATAACCTGTTGTGTTACACGAGGCTCTCTATCAAGCACACCGGCGGTCTGATATTTCCAAATAAGCTGCCTTTTCAAAGGTAAGCCAACCATATCGACCCTGTAAACGTTTGTGTCCTTACTGGCAAAAAACAGGGACATTTCATCTCTGACAATCGGTCCGGCTATACCACCTGAAGCATCGAACTGCCACAGTTTTCTTGGTCTGTCCGGTGCAATACTTACCACATTACCTGCATCGGTTCCAAAGATGACGGATATATCATGGGCAAGAATGGAAGTAATCATCGAATCGTTATCGGCGGCTACCTTAAAAATCTGTACCTTATCGTCGGCCCGCAAGGTATGCAAACGTTTGTCAGCTCCACTTAGGTAAAAATACGAACTGTTGCGGGCGGCGGGACAGGCTATAACAAATCCCACATCATCGGCCTTAAGCTGATTTCCTGTTTTGGGATCGATCTCAATCAGTTTTGTGCCAACTATCGATATAAGCTCATCTTCATAAAGCTTCAATCCTGAAACGGGAAGGCCTTCCGGTGCAACAACCCTGCGGAATATGATGTCCCCGTTTTCCTTGTTAAGAGAAACCATGTAATTCTTGTTTGAAATTGCATAGATACTGTTGCCGAGAATAAGCATTTGCTCCAAGCGCTCATTGTTTTTGATCGACAGCTTGTTTTCCCACAATATTTTCAGGTTGGCGTGTTCGAGCAGCTTCGGTGAAACGAGCATTTGTGAACTACCTTCAGCTGCAATGCTGTATTGCACAAAACACAAGACTAAAAGACCCGCCAACAAAACAAATCTGTTTTTCAACATTCTTGCCATTTCATCAATCCTCAAAAAAACTTTACATTTACGGTAGTTCGACATAGTCAGCCAAATCGACATTCTGTTCCTTTTCGAAATTCTGCATTTGCTGGATACGTTCGATATCATCTTTTATCCGGTTTACCAGCTTAAATATATAGGGTTTACCTACCAGGCGATTTTTCAGATCATCGAGCATCGGCTCCCAGGTTCCGCCGTATAATTGTGCTTTGAGAACGACCAGCATACGATGCTCATCGCTCAGGCCGTCAACAAAATCGCTTAAGACGTTGCTGACGTTTGTTTTACCATCTTTATTACTATTTTTGCTCGGCTCATCCATTCGCCAAAACCTCATTTTAGGTCAAATAATAACCGCCATTCTCAAAAATAGCAACAAATTTTCCCAAATTAACCTAATTCGTATTTGACAGGGCCTTATACACTTCTTCAAATACGGTTTCTATGAAAATTTATTATCAGATGATGAGGATAAAAACTATGAAAAAATTACACTTACATGTATTTGCCGCTGCACTCGTTTGGGCTGCATTATACTCTGGATGTCGGCAACTATCCCCAAACGAAGTCCAGACCGTCAGTTTGACTTATCCCCAGGCACGCAGGGATTCTGTCGTTGATGTCTATCATGGTACCGAAGTTCCTGATCCATACCGCTGGCTCGAAGATGCTGATGCAGAAGAAACTCAGAAGTGGGTTGCCAAGCAGAATGAGCTGACATCTGATTTTCTGTCAACTGTTCCTGTCAGAAGGAAAATCGAGACGCGTTTGAAAAAATTAATGAATTACCCCCGATATTCAGCTCCGTACAAGCGGGGCAATCGCTATTTCTTCAGAAAAAATGACGGCCTGCAGAATCAATCCGTCCTCTATAGTCAACAGACACTCGATAGCCAGCCTGTTGTCGTTATCAACCCAAATTTACTAAGCACCGATGGCACGGTTGCCGTGAGCACTACTGCCGTGAGCGAAGATGGCACTCTGCTGGCCTATGCTGTCTCTCGCAGCGGAAGCGATCGGCAGGAAATCAAAATCCGCACAATCGATTCCGGGCAGGACTATGACGAAACTCTTCAATGGTGCCGATTTACTTCTGTCGCCTGGAAACACGACAACACAGGCTTGTTTTACAATCGTTTCCCTGATCCCAATACTGTTCCCGTTGAGGACCAGACAAATTACAGCCGTGTTTATTGGCACAAGCTCGGCACGCCGCAATCGCAGGACAAACTCATATACGAACGCCCGGACAATAAAGAATTAGGTTTCTCCCCAGTTGTCACTGAGGACGGTAAATACCTTATTCTCTATGTATATCACGGCACCGATCCTAAAAACCGCATATATTATCGTCCCGTTGAAAGCAGCGGTCCATTTGTAAAATTGCTCGATGATGCTGATGCCAGATACGATTTTGTTGGTAATGTTGACTCGCTCTTTTTCTTTAATACCGACCTCGGTGCTCCGCGTGGACGAATCATTGCTATAGATACAAATAATCCCGCTCCAGGCGACTGGTACACAACCCTGCCTCAAACTAAAGACGTAATCGATTATGTTGCCTTTATTAATAACCACTTCGTTGTTGCCTATATGCACAATGTTCACCACCTGCTTAAAATTTATGACGTCAATGGAGATTTCGTCCGTGAAATTCCACTGCCTGCACTTGGCAGAGTTGGAAGCCTGTCCGGCAGACAGAGCGATACTGAAATGTTCTTTTCTTTTACTTCATTTCTCTTTCCAAATACGAATTATCGATATGATTTCAGCAATGACAAGTTGGCAATTTTCCAAAAACCGCAAATCGATTTTGACTCTTCGGGCTACCAGACTACACAGGTTTTCTATCATTCCAAAGACGGCACCCGTGTTCCTATGTTCATTATCCATAAGAAAGGTCTTAAACTAAATGGCAATAATCCGACACTGCTTTACGCTTATGGTGGATTTAACATAAGTATCAAACCATCTTTTTCAGTATCTGTCATAAATTGGCTTGAGATGGGTGGAGTATATTGTGTTGCTAATCTGCGGGGAGGCTGCGAATACGGCGAAACCTGGCATCAGGCCGGTATGCTCGATCAAAAACAGAACGTCTTTGATGATTTCATCGCCGCCGCCGAGTGGCTGATTGCGAATAAATACACCAATGTGAAAAAGCTTGCGATAAGGGGCGGCAGTAATGGTGGTCTGCTCGTTTCCGCCTGTATGTTACAGCGTCCTGATTTGTTTGGTGCTGTTGTATGCCAGGTTCCTGTTACCGATATGCTGAGATATCACAAGTTCACTGTTGGTCGCTACTGGGTGCCGGAATACGGTAATGCCGAGGCATCTGCAGAACATTTTAAGTTTCTATATGCCTATTCTCCCCTACACAATGTCAAGGAAGGCGTGGATTACCCGCCAATCATTGTTACCTCGGCTGATACCGACGACCGCGTTGTTCCATCTCACGCCAAGAAATTCGTGGCAACTATCCAGGCAAACTCCGCCGGTAAAAATCCCATCCTGCTCCGTGTTGAAACCAAAGCCGGCCATGGCGGAGGCAAGCCCATAACCAAAATCATAGAAGAGCAATCCGACATTTATGCCTTTCTTTTCAAAGTGTTAAAGATGTAGAATACAGGTTTCACGAAGAACTAAACATGTTCTGAAATATACATATGAAAATTTTGATGTTTAATGGGCAGTCATTGCACTTAAAGATAAGACTATTTTACTTGCCTTTTCGAAACGGTTTGAACCACTTCAATAAATTCAAATTTCGCCAGCCTTTTTTTAATGGAAATACTCCCTTATCCACAAAGCCTACATCTTCTATCGAATAAAAGGCCTGTGGATTAAATTTTTTGATCAGCTCAACGACGGTGTAAACCTCCCGGCGAGGTACAATTGTGAATACTACTTTTACCTGGCCGCTGGTTCCATACCCATCGATGCTGGTAACTCCATAATTTCCTGCTTTAAGAAAATCCACTAAAGGCACCGCATCATTTTTCGTAATTACTCTTATTATCACCAATCCCAGGGATAGCTTTTCAGCTATATGAATACCGACAAAATTACCCATGGCGAATCCGCCTGCATAGGCGATATAACATGCAGGGTTGGAGAGATTCTTCATAATCTGTCCTATAGCCAGAAGCCAGATCAGGATTTCGAAGAAACCGACTACAGGGGCGAGATATTTGAGACCTCTGGAGACGAAGATGACCCGTACCGTTCCCATGCTAACGTCAATAATCCTTGCGCAAAAGATAAGGGCCGGAAGAATAAACCAGGTATAAAATCCTGAGTTGACAAGCAGCAGATTATCCATATTAATTGCTCCTGGAGCTATTGTGTCTCTAATACATCAGACATACTGTAAATAATTTCGTCAAACAACAATCAGGGATTCATTGAAATCTTGTTTTTGATATTCTCTAATTTACCAAAGCATATAAGCTCAGCAAAGACAACTTTTCCTTGTGTCTTACTAACTCAAAAGGTAAGGTATTTTTTCGCTTTTTCCAGCCTGACACCTACCTTGCCCACGTCTTCGATATGTCGGATTCTTGTGGATTTCCGCTGTTCCAGAATACGCTTGACTGTTACCGGCCCAAGCCCTGGCACTCGCAGGAGCGCAAATTTTGATGCTCGATTGATATGTACTGGAAATGCTTCAGGATGCCTTTGTGCCCATGCTTCTTTTGGATCCGTAGTCAAAGACAGGTTTCCATTCTTCTCGAAAAGAATGTCTGATTCTTTGAAGCCGTATTGACGAAGCAGAAAATCCACCTGGTACAGCCGGTGCTCCCGCATAAGAATATCCGCCGGATTATTCTCTCCAGTTTGTTCACCATCGATAGAATCATCACCCAGCCCTTTTTGGTAAGCGCTGAAATATACTCTGTGCATTTTAAGGCGTTCATACAGTCCGAACATATACTTAACAATTTCATCGTCCGGCTCACCAGCGGCCCCTACTATGAACTGCGTTGTCTGCTTGACCCTCTGATATCTCGATCCGCGCCCGGTCAGCCTGCTGATAAGCTTGATTGGTTCGATAATGTCCTGAATATACCTTTTTTTGTTCGATACTTTCGCAAGTCTCTTTTCACCCGGTGTCTCAATATTCAGCGAGACCGCGCTGGCTAAAGAAACCGCCTCTTCTATGGCCGCATCACTCGCTCCCGGAATTATTTTAAGATGGATGTAACCTTTAAATCTGTGTTTCTTTCTCAGCAGTCCAGCTACGCCGTTTAGCCTGTCCATAGTCGCATCGGCCTCACCTAAAACACCCGAACTTAAAAACAGACCAAAAACCTTTCGCTGATTGTAATAATCCAGAAATACCTTCGCTGTCTCTTCCGGGGCGAGACTGCACCGGCGGACGTCCATTTGCTCTCGAAGCGGACAGTATTTACAGTCATTCGTGCAAACATTTGACATCAGTGTCTTAAATAGTGGGCTCTTTCCTCCGCTTGGAAGCGTTACAGGATATATCCACTTGCCGTCGCCGCTTCGCTTGCGGCTTTGGTCCTTACTCGTACTGCAGGCACATGCCAAATCATACTGAGCATCGGCGCTGAGTATCTCTAATTTCTCCTGTGTATTCGGTTTGGAAATGACACCAACCATCGTTTCTTGTCCTTTGAGATATTTCAGATATCCTTATCTGTAATTAATATAACGATGGTTGAATTACATGCAATATTATATCTGCCGAAAAGTGAGAAAAAGTGGCAACTACTAATCTTTTTTTCTGCCGTTTTCATCACACGGCTTAACCATAGGGATGCTATGCTTAATGAATAGCCGCAGTAGTAATCGCCGGCATGATGCAGGCAACCATAACAGCCGCCTGCATCGCTTCGATAGCTTCTTTCGCAGCCTTTCCTGTTATTTCGCCATTACTAATTTCTTTAATCCGGGCTTTACGGCTTTTCAGCTCCTTTTTATCGAAAACAACTTTCAGAAGACCGGTACTATCGGCCAGTGATACCAGTACAACGGTTCGGGCATCAACCTCTCTGCTGTCCGTGAAGATGGCATGTCTGAGCCGTTCAATTAATTTCTTTTCTGGTTCCGGATTGATTTCGGGATATATCTTTCGTGTGAACAGCAGTAAAATTTTGTCCTCGGAGGCCCTTAGAATACCGCGGTCGCATAGTTGCCGGGCTATGCGATGTTTAAGATTCTTTACGCCGGCAAACCGTGATACCCAGGTCTGAAGCGATGCACGTCTTTTCGCATTGCCGATTTTTTCAAGGTATTGGTCAATTAGGGGCTTACCGAGAGGCATTGGGCTAATAAGGTTGGCAAGCTTTTTCTTATTGGATTCATCCAAAGCAATGCGCTGGTTTAACAATAGTTCAGCCAGTATTGCCGCCCCGATTGCGTACTGGTACATTGTACCCGAAGCGATAGTACCTTCTTCGTCACGCAGGGCCAAAAGCATGACCTCTTCGTGCAGGAAAAGAGAAGTCTGATTTGTCATTCTATGTTTTCCTAAAAGAATTAATTTGTCTCTTTTACTGATTCAGAGCTTCATCCTGTTTGGCTCTTAACTTCGGTCTGGTCTTTGATTACTGTTGCTGCCGATTTAATCATCCCTGCAATATCTGAAAGGTTCGAAGGTATTATTATCGAGTTGTTGGTTTTTGCCAGTTTGCCGAATTCGTCCAGGTATTGTTCGGCGATGCGCAGGTTTACGGCGTTAACTCCGCCTTTTTCATTTATCGCAGAGGCAATTTCTCTTATGCCGTTGGCCGTTGCTTCGGCGACTTTTAAGATTTCTACGGCTCGTCCTTCGGCTTCATTTATACGTTTTTGCTTCTCACCTTCGGACTGAGCAATCATCCGTTGTTTTTCCCCCTCAGCACGGTTTATCTTGGCCTGTCTGTCACCTTCCGATTCAGCAATAGTCGCCCGCTTCTCGCGCTCGGCCCGCATCTGCTTTTCCATCGCGTCCTTGATGCTTTGAGGCGGCAGGATATTCTTAACTTCATATCTTGTTACTTTTACTCCCCATGGATCAGAGGCCTTGTCCACGGCATCAACAATAGCGCTGTTTATCGTCTCTCGTTCTTCGAAGGTCTTGTCCAGTTCGAGCTTACCCATTACGCTTCTCATTGTGGTCTGAGCAAGTTGCGCGGATGCGAACTGGTAATTGTTTATCCCGTAGGATGCTTTTTTGGGATCCACAACCTGCATATACAGGATACCGTCAACTTCGACTGCGATGTTGTCCTTTGTGATACACTGTTGGGGCGCAACATCGACTGCCTGCTCTTTTAAGGTGTGTTTGTATGAGACTTTATCGAGAAACGGCACAAGTACATGGAAGCCTGCTTCGAGCGTGTTTGAGTACTTGCCGAGCCGCTCGACTATAAATGCCATTTTCTGGGGCACAATCCTTATAGTTTTGAAAAAGACAATCAATGCAAATAGTAATATGCCAACGAGAATAATTGTTAGTACGGCCGGATTTACTGCTGCTAACATGACTTGCTCCTTTCCTGTATATTGGTTTTACTTTAACTTTTCTGTTTTTAGAATTAACGTCCAAGAATAGTTTTTCGCTGCGGCCTTCTTACAATAAGGTAAATAACCGCGCCTATCCAGTGAGTTACCGCAATAATCACAACCCATACGATTCTCTCGTTACCTTCTGTCGGTTCGTTCTTGATGCAGTCGATAAGTGTCCATATCCACAAAACCATCAGCCCGACTACTATAGAGAACCAAATTGGTATAAATATCAATTTCAACATAATCAGCCCCTTTATCCTTACAGACTTTTGACCTTAAGTGTAATGTTGTCCTTGCTGATAATTTGAACCATAACTCCCTCGGCGATTTCCTCGTCTGCCTGGGCGAGCCAGTTGGTTCCGTGAAATTCCACTTTTCCTCCGGCTTTCGGTACGATTTTTTCCTTCACAACTGCTCTTTGCCCTACGAATTCATCAAGGTTCTCTTTCAGGTTCTGTTTAGAGCCGGTATGCCCCAAAAATATTCCTTTAAGCCATTTCCGCAGACACAATAGTGACAATATCGAAGCGATTATGAATATTATCAATTGAGTATTTATTCCGATGTCGGTAATAAGGCAGACAAGTGCTGCTATCCAGGCCCCGACGCCGAAAAAAGCAATAATTAATCCAGGCAGTATAAATTCAAGAATAAGCAGAACGAGCCCTACGAGAAACCATATTATTTCGGGCTGAAGAAAATCTTTAATCGTATCCATTTAGTCTCCCTTTCGTAACAATCACAAACAAAGATAATTGGTAAACGTAAAAAACTCACTCAACCACTACCGCCGTACCATAGGCCAGAATCTCAGATGCCCCTGCCATTACCATCTGCGTAGTGAAGTGCACCTGCACAATCGCATTGGCGCCGAGTTTTTGAGCGTCTTCTATCATCCTGTCAAGGGCCTGTTCGCGTGACTCAGCCATCATCTTGGTATAATCTGTTATCTCGCCTCCGACTATATGCCGCAGTATTGCCACAATGTCTCTGCCGATATGCCTGGCTCGAATGGTATTGCCTTTGGCAAGTCCCAGTTGCCTGGTAATCTTCTTCCCCACGATCGTATCTGTTGTAGATAAAAGCATTGTCTTACCTCCTTACGTTTCTATAACGGTCTTTTTGCCAGATGTGAAGCCTCTCCCGTGACACCGAGACCAGCAGAATAGCCAGGCCGGCTATAAGTACCAGCAGGCCGGCTTTCAAGAGCATGCCTACTGAAGGATCTGTGATTATTTCTTCTATCAGCTTGAATCCGCCATAGATTGCCAACAGAATAGCAGCGACCGAAAAGACAATCCAGCCTACCCTGCGCTCGATTCGGTTATAAACGCCGCTCCAGTAATCCTGCCATATTTTGTCCTCAGGCTCGACCAGCGTTACCTCATCGGTAATATCTTTAAGTTTCCTGAACTCTTTCAGCTCAGCCTTACAGTCAGAGCATCCGGTCAGATGCTCTTCGAATTGAAGTCTCTGCTCGTTATTCAATTCATTGTCCAGGTAGCCCATCATTAAGTCTTTATAATCATGACATGTCATTTATGCTACCTCCTTTCCCTGTACTCAATAATTCTTCCAGCCTTTTACGTGCGTAGTACAACCTGCTCGTAATCGTACCTTTATTGCAATAAAGGGCCTCAGCGATTTGTTCGTATGACATATTTTGAAAGTGTCGTAATATAATCACTTCTCGATGTTTATCATCCAGCTTGCTGATTGCCTGCCAGACTTTGTCTTTGAGCTCATTTCTTCCGGCCACGGCCTCCGGCGAAAAGCAATCCGTGTCGGCCGGTATTTCCGGGCAGTTTTCTGAATCAAGAGAATTTGCTTTTC
>JAVVFI010000099.1:0-14005 GCA_032250555.1 Sedimentisphaerales bacterium | reverse complement strand
CATATTCCATGTACTCTCACACCCACAAATATATTTTGCGAAGTTTTTAAGTAGTTTTGCACCCTCTGCTGAGTGATAAACTTCTGGATGAAACTGAACGCCGAAAAATTTCTTTTTGTTGTGCCTGACTGCCGCATAGGGGCAGGCATCGGTAGTAGCCAGTTTGACGAAATCGTCGCTTAGCTCTCCAATCTGGTCGCCATGACTTGCCCAGGCCGTGATTGAATCCGGAATATTCGCAAACAAGTCACTCTTGTCAAGAATAGATAAAGTCGTTCGCCCGTACTCACGCCTTTGGGCGGCAATAATTTTTGCGCCCAAAACCTGACAGCCTAATTGCATCCCGTAGCAGATACCCAGAATCGGTACGCCCAAGTCGAAAATTGTCTCATCACATTTTGGCGCTTTTTCATCATAAACGCTGGCAGGGCTGCCGGACAATATTAATCCCTTGACACCTAACTGTGACAATTCTTCGGCAGTTATGTCTGCGCGGCAAATCTGGGAATATACATTCTGCTCGCGAACTCTCCTCGCTATCAGTTGACCGTACTGACTGCCAAAGTCAAGAATGGCTATTATTTCCCGGCTCATATACCACGCCCGGCAGGATTCGAACCTGCGACCTACGGATTAGAAATCCGTTGCTCTATCCAACTGAGCTACGGGCGCTTCAATCTTAAGTCTCCATAATATAAGTACTTCCTGCATATGCTGTCAATCTTTTTTCAAGCTCGGAAAGCATCTGCACCAAAATGCACCAATTTTTGACGCAGACCCTGGGCAGTCGCAGCTGTGCTACGCAAAAATCAATATGAAAGCAAAAGCATCTGAGTCACAATGCCTTGATATTCAATCGGGCTCATTGAAAACTGAAAATTGTCAGATTTTGACAGAGTGTGTCAAAGCAAACTGCATGTTTTGATGAATATGTCACAATCAGCGCAGACATATTCTGACTTGGAATGATGGATAAACTCTAGGTTTTTAGGTTTTTAGGCCACCCGGCTGTAGATGTGATGCAGTCCACCGAGAATCGGCTTGCTCACAATCTCACCATTGGCCTGAGCAGGGCGGGGGATAGGTGAATCTTTCTCAAGCGACATATAGATTCGGCTGACGTTGTAATAGTCATTGATATATTCATCCAACACGCTATACAAATGCTTTTCGTTGAGAATGATCATGTGATCCAGACACTCGCGACGAATTGTGCCCAGAACACGCTCTGCGAAAGGATTTTGCCATGGACTTCTTGGTGCCGTGGGGGTGTCTTCTAAGCCCAATTTCCCTATGTACTGTTTGAAATCATCGCTGAATATTTTGTCGTTGTCACGGATAACATACTTGGTTGTTTCGTCGAAGGCAAACGTTTCTCGAAGTTGTTGAATTGCCCATTGGGAGTGTGGATGTGCAGTAACTGCAAAGTGCAGTATTTTGCGTCTATCATGTGATATGGCAACAAATACGTATATTGCTTTGAAGAAGACCGTTCTCACAACCAAAAAGTCAATGCCGACAGTATTCTTGGTGTGGTTTCGAATAAATGTTAGCCATCGCTGTCGTTTGGAAGGATCATCGTCTTTGCTCTTAATCATGTATTTTGCCACGGTATTATCGCAAACCTCATAGCCAAGCTTTTTGAGTTCGCCTTGGATGCGTTGGGCAGACCATGTGGCGTTTTCCTTTTGCATTCTTCGGATGAGCTTTATAAGTTCCCAGTCGATATTAGGCCTACCGACTCTTCGAGATTTCCGTTTCCAGTAAGCCTTGAAGCCTTTTCTGTGCCAGCCAATGACAGTAGGAGCCTTGGCAACAATCAGTGATGATCGCCAGTTGCTCCAGAATCTTGACAGCCAGATCCAGAAAATGCGATCCCAGTTCTCGATCTTTGGCATTTTAATACTGCGTTGCTGAACCACCAATTGTTGGCGCAGAGCGAGGTTTTCAAGAACGATATTAAGTTTACTCCTGAATATGAGCTTGAGAAACTCATAGATGAGCATGGTAAGGATTTTCAAGGTTGCGTGCTCCCGGATATTTCCATAGAATTCATGCTTAATCGATAATTAGGGAGTTTACATAAGCCCTTGAAATTACACAAGTTCGATTTTATGCGTAGGACAACCCATATAAAAATTTTTGTGTATTTGTGAAAATTATCACAACACAGGCTTGACTATGGCGTAATATGTGATGTATTATGTGTGTGAAAAGTATCACATCAAGAATGCAGGGCATGAAGTAGGTGTGAAGTGTTGTGTTTTAGGATCACGATATGAATCATATATCACACAAGTCAATTGAACGATTTTGCGCGTATCGTAGACTGCTACGAACGGTACGAAAAACGGGTGTGACGAACGTTTATTCCCATGATTTGGCCGAGATGAGCGGTGGTACCGCCGCTCAGGTCAGACGTGATCTGATGGTGATCGGTTGTGGGGGCAACCCCAAAACAGGTTATGAAGTTGATGATTTGCTCCAATGTTTTGGTGATTTTCTTGATAATCCGGACGTTGAGTCAATTGCTCTGGCGGGAGTTGGTAACCTTGGACGGGCTCTTCTGGACTTCTTCTCGTCGCACCATCCCAAACTCAAGATTGTTGCGTCATTTGACGTCGATCCACACAAAGTCGGTAGGGTCATCAACGGCTGTCGTTGTTATGACATTGCCGACGTGAAAAGCATTATCACTGACAAAAAGATTAATGTTGCTATTCTGGCTGTGCCTGCCGATGTTGCACAATCGGTAGCTGAGAAGTTCGCAGACGCCAGCGTAGCCGGTTTTTTGAATTTCGCACCTGAGCCACTTCGTCTTCCTTCAAGGGTAATTGTAGAGAACATGGACATGACGACAGCTTTGGAAAAAACTGTGTTTCTGGCCAGGCAAAACAGCCAAACCTAACTTAGAACGGAGAAACAGAGCGTGAAAAAAGATATCCGCACAATTTTAGAGAGAAGGCCCGGAGCCGGCAGAGATTCGCTGATTCCAATCCTCCAGGAAGTCCAACAGCAGGAAGGATATCTTTCCAGGGAAGCAGTAGTCAAAATTGGCAAACACCTCAGCCTACGGGCCAGCAAGATTTATGGCGTGGCGACGTTCTACAATCAGTTTCGCTTCCAGCCGTTAGGCCGCTACCATATTCAAGTCTGTCGCGGCACAGCCTGCCACGTGAAAGGATCACTGGCCCTGATTGAGCGATTGCAGCGCGAGTTGTCGATTGAACCGGGTGAGACTACCAAGGACGGCTTGTTCAGTTTAGAGGTCGTGGCTTGTATTGGGGCGTGCGGCTTGGCGCCAGTAATCTCGGTGAACGGGGAATTTCATGCAAATCTGACCAGTGACGACATCCCGGGCATTCTGGATGCGTATCGCAACAGTGAGAATGAGGATCAATAGACATGGATATAACGCTAATCAACGGTTGTTGTGAGAGTTGTTGGCATACCGTGGCAAAGCCGTGCCCGCATTTTTTGGACTGTCTTAATACGTCACCGAAATGTCATGAGAGTGCGAATTGCAAAGACCGCAATGAAAAGCTGTTCGCCGAGTTGCGGCGCCAGAATGTGACTCGCCCGGTTATTTTTGTTGGGGTTGGCACATGCGGCTTGGCTGCCGGAGCCAAAGCCACACTGGACAAGGTCCGCCAATACATAACGGTTAGCGGAGTAGAGGCTGACGTTGTCGAGACCGGGTGCGTTGGTTTGTGTTCCGCAGAGCCGATTTTGGACGTTCAAATGCCGGGCAGAGCAAGGTTGATGTTCGAACGCATCACGGACGACAAAGTCGATACTGTTCTCAGCACTGTTCTGCAGCACGGTAAAGCCAGTGCCGACGCATTGCTGGGGCAGTATGAGAACAATAAACACCAGTCATGGCAGGATGTGCCATACGTACATGAACATCCGTTTTTTAAGCCACAGACACGATGGGTTCTGAGAAATTGCGGCATTATCGATCCGACCAGCATTAACGAGTACATTGCTCACGGTGGCTATCAGGCATTTGCTTCGGTCATCAAGTCGCAGACACCTGAAGAAGTTTGCGACCAGGTTGAGAACAGCGGCCTGCGCGGTCGAGGAGGTGGGGGCTTTCCCACCGGCAAGAAGTGGAAGTTCGCTCAATCCGAGGTGGCCAACCAGAAATACCTGATCTGTAACGCGGACGAAGGCGACCCCGGCGCATTCATGGATCGCGCAGTGATCGAGGGTGATCCACATCGCTTGTTGGAAGGCATGGCCATCGCCGCGTATGGTATCGGGGTCTCGAAAGCTTATATCTACATTCGGGCTGAATACCCTCTGGCTATCGAACGCTTGAAAATGGCTATTGCCCAAGCCGAGGCATACGGTTTTCTTGGACGCAACATTCTTGATAGCGGCATGAATCTCAAGATCGTTATTAAGATGGGAGCCGGTGCATTCGTGTGCGGTGAAGAGACGGCTCTGATTCACAGCATCGAAGGCAAACGTGGGATGCCGCGTCCTCGTCCGCCATTTCCCGCGGTGTCGGGCTTATTCAATAAACCCACAATTATCAACAATGTAGAGACCCTGGCCAATCTGCCGCGAGTACTTGCCAACGGCCCCGATGCCTTTAGTGCCCTGGGTACTGAAAGCAGTAAGGGAACCAAGGTGTTTGCTTTGTCCGGCAAGGTGGCGCGCACCGGATTGGTTGAGGTGGCCATGGGTACGCGTGTGCGCGATATAATCTTCGAAATCGGTGGCGGGGTTGGCAATAACAGAGCCTACAAGGCTGTTCAGATCGGGGGTCCTTCGGGCGGGTGCATTACCGAAGAGCACCTTGACATTGAGGTAGACTATGAATCCCTGAAGAGAGTCGGGGCCATGATGGGGTCCGGCGGTCTGGTTGTCATGGACGAAGACAACTGCATGGTGGACGTGGCGAAGTTCTTCATGGACTTTATTCAGCGGGAAAGCTGTGGCAAGTGTATTCCCTGCCGCGAGGGCACGCGTCGTATGCTGGAAACGCTCGAAAGTCTGACACGGGCTCGTCGACACGAAGAGGGCTGCGATTCTCTGGAGCGTTTTCGAAGTGTGGTTTATATTCAGCGACTCGCCGAGACCATCAAAGACACAAGCCTTTGCGGCCTGGGGCAAAGCGCGCCGAATCCGGTCTTGAGTACGCTTAAGTATTTCCGTGAAGAATACGAGGCCCATGTATATGAGCGACGTTGTCCTGCCGGCGTATGTACCGATCTGCTGACTTTCAGCATTGATGAGGAGGCTTGTGTGGGATGTACCGCCTGTGCCAGAAAATGCCCGACCGGAGCGATCAAGGGAGTGCGCAAGAGTCCGCATTATATTGTCGCCGAGAAATGCATTGGTTGTGGTGCGTGTTTCACTGTGTGTAAGTTTGATGCCGTCTTGAAAGGGTAATATAATTATGATCACGATCGAGGCAAACGGCCGACCCATTAATGCGAAAAAAGGAGAAACGCTTCTCAAGGCCCTGCAGCGTGCAGGCGTAGACATCCCAACCTTGTGCTATATGGAGGGCCTCACGCCTACGGGGGCGTGTCGCTTGTGTGTAGTGGAAGTTGAGGGTGTCCCGGGGCTTGTGCCAAGCTGCGCCACTCCCGTGACTGAAGGCATGAAGATTCAAACCCATTCTGCCAGGGCAGTACAGGCTCGCAAGACGATTGTTGAACTCTTGCTGGCGGACCATCCGGACGATTGTCTGTATTGCATCCGCAACGGTAATTGCGACTTGCAGAAGCTGGCCGAGGATTTGGGGATTCGTCAGCGCAGATTCAAGGGGCAGAAGAGCCGCTATCGTCTGGACATTTCCAGTCCCGCCATTGAACGCGATCCGGCCAAGTGCATTCTCTGCGGCAAGTGTGTTCGCGTGTGCGAAGAAATCCAGGAGGTCGCAGCTATCGACTTTAGTGGTCGCGGCAGCAAAACCTTCATTTCCACGGCTTTCGACGAAGGCATGAATGTCAGCAGTTGTGTTTACTGCGGCCAGTGCATTAAGGTATGCCCCACTGGCGCCCTTCGAGAACAGAGCAGCATCAAAGAGGTGATGGATGCACTGGACGATCCTGAAAAAATCGTCGTAGCGCAACATGCACCAGCCGTATCCGTAACAATCGGGGAAGCCTTTGGCCTGGCGCCGGGTGTGGATGTTGCCGGCGCCATGGTGACTGCGCTGCGGCGTCTGAAATTCGACAGAGTCTTTGATACAAGTTTTTCAGCCGATCTGACGATCATGGAAGAAGGATCTGAATTTGTGCGGCGTTTAACTCAAGGGGGAACGCTGCCTATGATGACAAGCTGTTCGCCGGGATGGATAAAGTATGTCGAACAATTCTATCCGGAATTCATTGATAACCTGTCTACCTGCAAGAGTCCGCAACAAATGATGGGGGCGATCATAAAGTCTTTTTTTACCAAAAAGGAGGGAATTGATCCTAGAAAGATCTTCAGTGTCTCTATCATGCCTTGCACGGCCAAGAAATTTGAGGCAGGACGGCCGGAGATGAGAAGCGAAGGTATTGCTGATATCGACGCCGTGTTGACCACGCGTGAGTTGATTCGTATGATCCGGTTGCGCGGGATAGACCTCAGGGATCTGGAGCCGGATACCGCGGATACTCCGTTTGGCGAAAGGACCACGGCCGGCAAGTTATTCGGCGCTTCGGGAGGTGTGATAGAGGCGGCCCTGCGAAGTGTGCATTATTTGCTCACCGGCAGGGATATGGACAATTTCGATATCCCGGCGGTGCGCGGCATGGACGAGATCAAAGAAACCACGGTTAAGATCGGTGATCTGGAGGTGGTCGTAGCAGTGGCCAATGGTATGGGCCAGGCTCACCGTATACTGGACGAGATCAAGGCTGGCCGAAAAGAAATCCATTTTCTGGAAGTGATGACATGCAAGGGGGGATGCATAGGAGGCGGCGGCCAGCCTATCGACCTGGATCCGGAAGTCCTGCAGGCGCGCATGAAGGCACTCTACAAGCTGGACAGCAAGGCCGAAGTGCGTGCGTCGCATCATAATCAGTCCGTGCAGCGTCTCTATCGAGAGTTTCTGGGGGAGCCGCTGAGCGAGATCAGTCATAAGCTTCTGCATACTCATTATGCCGAGCGAGCGGTTATAAAGTAGGACGATGCCATGAACGATACGTCACGATATCAGATCATACAAACCGTGCCGGAACGCTGCCGGGTCTGCTATACTTGTGTCCGTGAATGCCCCGCCAAGGCCATTCGCATTGTTGATGGCCAGGCACGCGTGCTCCATGAGCGATGCATTGGCTGCGGAAATTGTGTGCGCGTGTGCTCTCAGAATGCAAAGGTTGTGGTCGACAGCATTCCAAAGATCAAAGAGCTTCTGGCGGAATCCCATCCGGTGGCTGCTATTTTGGCTCCAAGTTTCCCGGCGGAGTTCTGTGAATACGACCCGAATGTTCTGGCCGGACTGATCCGAACCTTGGGTTTTCGATGGGTCAACGAGGTGGCATTTGGTGCGGATCTGGTCGCGCATGAGTATGAAAGAATAATGAACGAAACCACCCTGCCAACTATTGCCACGAGCTGTCCGGCCGTCGTGCTATACGTGGAAAAATATTACCCGGACATGTTGGATGCGCTGGCTCCCGTTGTTTCACCGATGGTGGCCACAGCGCGAATGCTTCGGGCCCTGCACGGCGATGATATTCGTATTGTATTCATCGGTCCTTGTGTCGCGAAAAAACGCGAGGGTGTGGATGATCGGCTGTATGGCGATATTGACGCCGTCATGACTTTCGTCGAATTGCGAAGTATGATAAGCAGCGCGGAACTGGACGCCGACCGCATTACCCCGGAGCCGCTGGACGAACCCTATGGGGACCTGGGTGCATTGTTTCCCCTGTGCGGGGGGATGCTCCAGGCGGCGCGTTTGCGTGAAGACTTGCTCGAAAACGACATTGTAAGTGCAAACGGCAAGCACTTCACAGAGGCAATCAAGGAATACGCCTCGGGCGACATGGAGACGCACCTATTGGAACTGCTGGCCTGCGACGGCTGCATCATGGGAGCGGGCATGGGAACGAGTGCACCACTGTTTCGTCGTCGCGCCTCGGTCAGCAACTATGTCAAAAGTCAGATGTCGGTAAGGGATCCAAACCAGTGGAAGCGGTACATGGAGCGATTTAAACATCTGGATCTGGGGAGAGCTTACACTAATCAGGATCAGCGTCTGGCGGCTCCTGACGAAGACGCAGTAGCTCTCATCCTGAAACGCATGGGCAAGTTAAAACCCGAAGATGAGTTGAACTGCGGCGCCTGCGGATACGAAACCTGTCGCGAGCATGCCGTAGCTATTCACAAAGGGCTGGCTGAAAGCGAAATGTGTCTGCCCTATACCATCGACAGGCTAAATGCGACGGTCGGGGAACTCGAGGAGTCGCATAAGAAACTGGCTAGTACTCAGGAAGCCCTGATGCAGTCCGAGCGTTTGGCAAGCATGGGGCAACTGGCCGCAGGCATTGCTCACGAGGTCAACAATCCTTTGGGCGTGGTGCTGATGTACGCCCACCTGATGCTGGACAGTCTGGAGGAAGACTGCCAACAGAAAGAAGATGCGCGTATGGTTGTGGAACAGGCCGACCGCTGCAAGAAGATTGTGGCGGGGTTACTGCATTTTGCCCGCCAGAACAAGGTCTTGCGTGAGCCTACGGATCTTACAGAGCTGTTGGAAAAAGCCGTGCGTGCAGTGGTTAAGCCCCGTAATATTACTTTGTCGGTTAATAAAGACCTTACTAATCCTGTTGTCGATCTTGATCCGAGTCAGATGCTGCAGGTCTTTACGAATATTATCAGCAACGCCTATGCAGCCATGCCTGACGGGGGGGAACTGAAGATCGCCGTATCGGAGACTGATGATGCCGTTACGATCACAATCAGCGATACCGGGACGGGCATTCCTCGGGATCATCGGAACAAGATATTCGAGCCGTTCTTTACCACGAAGCAGATAGGCCGGGGTACGGGCCTTGGGCTCGCGGTGTCCTATGGTATTGTCAAGATGCATAACGGCCAGATAACCGTAGACTCAAATGACAATTCGGATGCAGGACCCACGGGGACTACATTTATGATTCAACTGCCCAGGAAAGAAGAGGTTTAATCCAATGACAACAAAGCGTGACACACACAAAATCCTGGTCGTGGATGACGATCCGGATTTCCTCATCCAACAAGAGGCCATTCTTACGGCAGCCGGCTATGATGTGGTGACTGCATGTAATCGTCTTGAGGGGGAAGCCAAAATCGCAGAGCAAGTGCCGGATGCCATTATTGTAGATCTGATGATGGATGAGACGGACGATGGTTTTATTTTGTGTTATGTAGCAAAGAAGAAAAATTCCGACGTGCCGGTAATTTTGGTGACAGGCGTTGCCAGTGAAACCGGTATCGAGTTTGATGCGGCCACCGACGAAGAACGCTCATGGATCAAGGCCGATGTATTATTGGCCAAACCGATTCGAGCCGAACAGATAGTGGCGGAGCTGAAACGCCTTTTGAAAGACTGACCCATGACGACTTTAAATTTACTCGGAGTGGACGACGAAAAAGGCATGCGCCTCGGCATAAAGCGTGCTTTGGAAGTCTACACTTTCGACATTACTGAAATCAATGAGACTGTAAATTTTAACATTGTGCTGGCGGAGACAGGGGAAGAAGCGGTGGATATGATCCGTACACGAACACCGGATGTTCTCCTGCTGGATTACAAGCTTCCCGGCATTACGGGATTGGACGTTCTGAATCAGACGGCCGAGTTCTCCGAAAAAATGTTGACCATCATGATTACGGCTTATGCCTCCATTGAGACCGCTATCACAGCTACCAAGCACGGCGCCTACGATTTTCTGCCCAAGCCGTTCACGCCGGAAGATTTGCGCCATTCGGTGCGCAAAGCAGCCGCACGCATTATCATCGCCCGTCGTGCCAGCGAACTCGAAGAAGCCAACAAACGCGTACGTTTTGATTTCATCCGCGTCCTGGGTCACGAACTCAAAGCACCGTTGAGTTCCGTAACGAGCTATCTCCATATTATGAAAGACCACATTAGCGGATCGGACATTAAGAGCTATGACGACATGATCCACCGCTGTCTCGTGCGTCTGGGACAAATGAACAAGCTCATTCTGGACCTGCTGGACATGACGCGCATTGAGTCGGGTCAAAAGAATCGAACGCTGGTTTCTGTCGACCTGAATGCAGTTGTGGGTCAGGCGGTGGAGTTGATAAGGACCGACGCTGCCGACCGGCGCATTTCCGTTCATACCGATGTACCGGAAAACTCTATAATGGCCGGAGACGAGGCGGAAATCAACATGATACTGAACAACCTCGTTTCCAATGCGGTGAAGTACAATCGTGACGGAGGCAGCGTCGTTATTTCGCTGTCACGTGACGATGAAGTCGTTACGCTGAAAGTTCAGGATACAGGCATTGGCATGACCCAGGAAGAGGCCGACAGGCTCTTCGGCGAATTTGTGCGCATTCACAATGCCAGGACAAAGAATATCCTGGGCAGCGGCCTGGGTTTGTCTATCGTTAAGAAACTGGCAGAGTTGTACGGAGGGACCGTATCGGTTCAGAGCGAGCCCAATGAAGGTTCGACATTTACGGTCTTACTGAAAGATTCGGAATTACCCTCGGAAACTGTAAAGCAAGAGAGTGTCAAGAACGATGGCTAAAACCTGTTCCAAAGAGTTTTCTGACTTTATTAACGACGACTATTTGAACGGCTTAGTCGAAAACGCGACCGAAGAACCTGTGCGCGTGCGTGATATTATTGCCAAGAGCATGAACAAAGAGCCGCTGACGGTCGAGGAAACCGCCTCACTACTGTCGGCCAAGTCCGAGCCTTTGGTGGAAGAAATTTTTGAAGCGGCACGCGAGCTTAAGCGTCAGGTCTACGGCAGCCGCATTGTGATTTTTGCACCGCTTTATATCGGCAACCATTGCATCAATGACTGCAAATATTGTGCTTTTCGACGGAGCCTGCGTACGACCGTGCGCAAGACGCTGACCGAAGATGAACTCAACGACCAGGTCGTGGCTCTGGAAGACGCAGGGCACAAGCGCCTGATCCTGGTGTTCGGTGAACATCCGGACTATTCAGCCGAATTCATTGCGCAATCGGTGCGCAATGTTTACGCAATTAAGAGCGGACGGGGTGAGATTCGTCGCGTTAATATAAATGCCGCACCCATGGATCGGGATGACTACATAATCGTCAAAAGCGCCGGCATCGGCACCTATCAGATCTTTCAGGAGACTTACCATCATGAGACTTATCGAAACGTTCACCCGCAGAACACCTGTAAGGGCGACTACCTGTACCGCCTCGACGGTTTGACGCGGGCCTACGAGGCCGGATGCGATGACGTGGGGATCGGAGCTTTGTTCGGGCTGTATGACTGGCGTTTTGAGGTGCTGGGCCTGGTGACACACGCCTGGCATCTGGTCGAGCGTTTTGGGTGTGGACCTCACACGATCAGTTTTCCGCGATTACGTCCTGCGCATGGAGTGACTTTTGACAGTCGGTATCTGGTAAGTGATTGGGACTTCAAGCGCCTGGTGGCTATCCTGCGTCTGGCCGTGCCCTATACCGGCTTGATCCTCACGGCCCGGGAGACACAGGAGATTCGGCGCGAGGTTATGGAATTCGGTGTATCACAGATTGATGCCGGGACGCGCATAGAACTGGCCGGTTACACGGATAAAGGAGAGCAAAAGCTGGACCGAGAGCAATTCCAGATTGGCGACACGCGTTCTCTGGATGAGATTATGCTGGACCTTATGCAGCACGACTACGTGCCAAGTTTCTGCACCTCCTGTTACCGAAAGGGGCGTACGGGTGAACAGTTCATGGAGTTTGCTATTCCCGGCTTCATTGAGAACTTCTGTACGCCAAATGCATTGTTTACTCTGGCTGAATACCTGGAGGATTACGCCTCTGATGAGACCAGGGCTGCCGGGTGGGACTTGATACAGCGGCAACTTGCATCACTCAGCCCCGGACGTCGGGCCAAGGCTAAAGAGCGCCTTGATAGGATTGTCACCCTGGATCAGCGGGATATTTATCTATGAGGTGAATTATGGCCGGCTCCAATACATTGCCTTTCGAGTTAGACCGTGATCTGTCCAAGGCCCGGATCGTACAACTGCTGGATACGAACGATCCCCTGATCGAGAAAGCCCTGTTTGAACGTGCCTATCAAGTCAAGGCCGAGCATGTAGGCACGCAGGTGTATTTTCGGGGTATCGTCGAGTTCAGCAATCAATGTGTCAAAGACTGTTACTATTGCGGCATCCGGCGCAGTAACACGCAGGTCAGGCGATTCACCATGAGCGAAGAGGATATTGTTGCCGCAGGTTTGTGGATTCACGATAACGGGTACGGTTCTATGGTTCTCCAATCGGGGGAACGGAGGGACGCAGGTTTTGTCGACTTCGTGGAACGAGTTGTCAGGAAGCTCAAAGAGAAGACGCAGGGGGAACTGGGTATTACTCTGTCGCTCGGCGAGCAGACTGCCGACACATATCGATGCTGGTTAAAAGCCGGGGCTCACCGTTATCTATTGCGAATTGAAACCTCCAATGAGGCACTGTACCGGCAGCTCCACCCGGAAGATCACGATCCATCCGTACGTCTGGCGTGCCTGAAATGGCTGCGATCTGAAGGCTACCAGGTCGGCACCGGCGTGATGATGGGATTACCGGGGCAGACCTCTGCCGACCTGGCCGACGACATTGCCTTTTTCAAGGATAACGACATCGATATGATCGGTATGGGGCCTTATATTGTCCATTCACAGACGCCAATGGCGGCTACGATCAAAGACTTCGATCCAACCAGGCAATTGCAGTTGGGTTTGCGCATGATCGCCTTGACGCGGATTGTGCTTCAGGATGTCAATATCGCCGCTACCACCGCTTTACAGGCTCTTGATCCCCGAGGCCGGGAACTGGGTCTGGAAGCAGGAGCCAATATCCTTATGCCTAACGTCACGGATGTGAAATATCGCGATGCCTATCAGCTCTATAACGGCAAGCCCTGTATGGATGAAAATGCGTTGCAGTGCAAGGATTGCCTGCGTGCACGGATTGAAAGTATAGATGAGACCATTGGCCTGGGCCAATGGGGTGATTCACCGCATTTTTTCAAACGCCGGAGAGAAATTGGTCAGATCCATGAATGATGCGCACCGACAAGAACGAGACTTCCTCGGCAATATGATGCTGCCGAAAGAAGCATTGTACGGCATCCATACCCAACGGGCAATGGAGAACTTTCCCCTCTCGCATCGCCCGATCCATCCTTCTTTGATCCGGGCTTATGGAGCTGTAAAACTGGCAGCGGCTCAGGCGAACGATGATTTGGGCGTCTGGGACGAAGTCACATTCGAGGTAATATCCCAGGCCTGTACGGACATGATGGAAGGCCGGCTCGACGACTATGTGCGCGTGGATGCATTGCAGGGGGGAGCAGGCACATCTACCAACATGAACGTCAATGAGGTTATCGCAAATCGGGCTCTGCAATTGCTGGGAAAGAATCCGGGTGAATATGAAATCGTGCATCCCATCAACGACATCAACCTGCATCAATCCACGAACGACACCTTCCCTACGGCGCTCAAGATAGCAGCGATTAAGGGACTGCGCAACCTGGAGCAGGCACTGATAGTGCTTCTGGAAGCTTTTCAACACAATGAAAAAGAGTTCAGAAACGTCGTCAAAGTCGGGCGCACCCAAATGCAGGATGCAGTGTTGACAACTATGGGGCGGACCATGTCGGCTTATGCAGAGGCTTTCACCCGCGATAGGTGGCGCGTGTACAAATGTGAAGAACGGCTGCGCGTGATCAATCTGGGCGGCACTGCTATTGGCACGGGTCTGGGGGCACCAAGGCAGTACATCTTCAAAGTCACCGAGAAGCTCAAAGCCATCACCGGTTACGGACTTGCCCGAGCTG
>JAVVFI010000098.1:0-14006 GCA_032250555.1 Sedimentisphaerales bacterium | reverse complement strand
GGAGGCCACGAGTGACGAGGGCGACAAAATTGAACTGGTTTATAAATGGGAGCTTGACAAACATCTTATGACGATGACGCTTAAATTTGCTGATAACGAGTATCGTGCTATGATCTTCTACAAACCGGCCGAAGACCAGGTGATACAGATAACTGTGGATAATAAAGGGGGGACCGGCAAAGGAATATGGGAACCCGATGGGGACAAGGCCGTGCTGAAACACGAACATACCGGTGCCGACTGGCAGACCAATAAAATGGGTTTTGTCCACTCTAAAGTTGATGCCAAGACAATGAAGTGGGAAATGCACGAGATGTACAGCTCCGGTGAGCTTTCGAGCTATCCTAATTTTACGGTAGAGTTTAAGCGCCAGAAGGAGAAGGCCGCAAAAAAATAGTGGACTGCGGCTCGTCTTTGCGCAGGCTTAAGATGTAGCTGGGCGGATTCAGTATTAAGGGCTATCCGATTGGGCGCCGGTTACTTCGAGGAATTGGGTTTCGAGGCTGCGGCCTTCGGTGAGTTTTCGCGGGGTGATGGACATATCCAAAAGAGTTCGCAGAACAGGGGCCATAACTGCATCCTGACCGAGGTGGTCGGCGGATAAGTTAAGTGTAATTAAATAGTCCGTCGATTTTTTGCTCTGGCTTGCGGTGGCAGTAGAGAGCATTTTTATGCTGCGGACGCCTTCAATCGAGGTCAGCTTTTCGATTTCGCTTTCTTTGAGCGGGCGCGAGAGGGACAGATTATATTCGCGGTCGGCGCGAGTAATTTCGTCAACGGAACCTGCCAGAACCAGATTTCCGTGGTCCAAAATTGCCACATGGTCGCAGAGTTCCTGGACCTCGTGCAGGTTGTGTGAGCTTACGGCGATAGTCGCATGCTGCTGGAGCTGCTTAACGAGGTCTCGGATCTGGCGGGCACTGGCCGGGTCGAGGCCGGCGGTTGGTTCATCGAGAAGGATTACTTCAGGGCTGCCGAGAAATGCCTGAGCAATACCGAGACGTTTGACCATGCCGTGAGATAAACTTGTAACGCGTCTTTTAGCAACCGATTTCAAGCCGACCAGTTCAAGGCTGTGCAGGACCTCCTCGCTGGCCTGTTTCTTTGTGCGGCCGGCAAGAAGGCGAAAAAAAACGAGCTGGTCAAGGATTGGGACATTTCGCTGGAACTGTGCATCCTGGGGCAGGATACTAAGACGTCCCTGAAGGCGGGAAATGTAACGGGTATCGATACCGAGGACTTCAACCGTACCGGCATCAGCTTTGAGGAAATCTGCAACGATAGAAAGGAGAGTGGTTTTTCCGGCGCCGTTTGGACCGAGCAGACCAAAAATAGAATTTGACGGGATATCGAATGACACCTTATTAAGGGCCTGGATGCGTCCGAATTTTTTTGATAATTCTTTTATGGAGACGACGTTTGTCATTTTCAAACCTACAGATCACGCGTTTCAAATCGGATATAACCCAGTGCCAGGAAGAAAGCCGTATAGGCCAGAGATGCAAATACCGCGACGAGCCAATGGGCTAGGGCGGGATGGAGCAGATTATTTTGCCACCCCCAGGGCAGAGCATACAAGATATATTTGGCGGGTTTCCATGCAAAGCTGCCGAGAATTGCCGTAAGCAAAACGCCGGCAATTATCACCTTTGCCAGGACCAGAGAGAGGAATGGTGAGTTCACTGAAGCGGAAATCAGTGAACAAACAGCGATATATGGCACCATGAGAATCGACAGAGCCAGAAAGCCCTGCAACGCCCAAATTGTCAGGTCAGGCGCGGGATAGAGTCTGGTTTTCATTCCGAGATAAAAAGTAATGGTAGCGATGATAATTGCCATAACGGCGGTTGAAAAAAGGGCTGTCCCGATAAAACGGCCGAAAAAGATGTTGCACCGTTCGGTTCTCAAGAGCAGGTATCGCAGACCATGGTTCTGGATATCCCCGCTGATTTGGTTGAAAGCCAGAAAGGAAATGACAAAAGGCATACCGAATATCAGTATAAGAAAAATCACTGACAGAAGAGCGGGCTTTTTCTGAATTAGAAAATCTGTCCATGGATCGTAACCAGGGGTGGATTGTGCCGACGTTGAAGTATCAATCGGAGGGCTCATCTGAGTTACTGCGGCTTCTTTGGCGACCTGTTCAAATGTTTTTATTCCCAGGACAAACTGAATAATCGGCTGACCTATATCGAGGATTGCTTTGTTTATGGCTTGAGGATTTGTCTGGCCTGTTTGTTTTTTTTGCAGCGCCATTAATCGCTCGACAGGCATGATTATTATATGAGCTACTGAAAGGCCGAAGACCAGAGCAATCATAAGATAGACCAGGCCCGATCCGCTTCTTACGGCAAACCGGCTCCAGTAAAGACTGATAAGGCGGATGTGGGTGATATTTATTGTTTTCAGATTCATTTGTCGTGGACCGGCAACTTTTTAAGATACCAAGAGAATAATCCGGTTTTAATTAGTCAGGTCTTCCTTAAAGGTGGTGTTGAGCAGGATAAGTGTAAGTATGGGATAAATCAGGCCAATCATGGTACCGAAATTGAAGCCGCCACCAAGTTCGGGTGCGAACAAGATTCCGGATATGATGCTGCTGATAATAGTGATGGCGGCATAGAGATTGCCTATGGTTCGTCCAAGAAACTTTTTCTGTTTCAGATAACCTATACCGGCCAGAAGCAGAAGCGCACTGGATAGGATGTTAAGAACGCAGATAAAAATAAGCATTGATAATCCCATATTTTGTAAGGCTTCAATCTGGGCCTTTTGTACTTCTTCCATATTATCGGTTGGTATTTTTGCTCTCAAGGCAAAGAAAGCCAGGAAGCCAAAAAGTGATAACAAACCAAAGCCGGAAAAAACAAAATTAATCACTGCAAGTGCCGTCAAGCCACCGGGGCGTTTCTCTTCATTCATTATTCTTTCCTTTCCAGTTTCAAGATGCGAATAGCAGTTACCTTTACCTGACTTGTTAACCAAAAAAGGTATAAGCGGCATACTTTTGTATTTTTCGTTTCCAAGAATTTAAGACACACCCGCACGTCGATGGTATGTTAAGGTGTGGAGGGGGAAGAGGCAAGGGGAAATTGTTCTACGGTGAGATAAATTTAGAAGTGTATCTCGAGTAATTTCAGTGGTGAATTGAGTGATAAAGATATATACGAAAACAGAGTAATTTGTGATTTTCGTTGCAAAGCAGCTTAATTTTGAGTAAAATATGGTCGATTCAACATGGAAGCGGCCGCGATGGATGTTCAATTTTGCCGGTTGCTGAAGAGAAGGAGTATGGGTAAATTATTTGGAGAAAACTAAAATGAAGAGGGTATTGTTTCTGTTAGTATTTTCGATAATGCTTGGGGTATTTCCCGGAATATCGGCCGTTAAGGATGCGAAAGCGGATGTATGTCTCGGATGCCATGAATTCTCATCGCCCGGCATAGTGAAGCTGTGGGAGGACAGTAAGCACAGCGTTGAAGGGGTGGAGTGTGAAACCTGCCATATTGGTAAAGATGGCGACCCATCCACTCACTTTCATTTCGGCTCGAGAATTACGGCGGTTCCATCTCCTGAGTACTGTAAAGAGTGTCATG
Source organism: Sedimentisphaerales bacterium (assembly GCA_032250555.1). GTDB lineage: Bacteria > Planctomycetota > Phycisphaerae > Sedimentisphaerales > Anaerobacaceae > NIOZ-UU13. Next base: position 10,410 of record JAVVFI010000098.1, on the reverse strand, counting down.
CCAAGGAGGTTGAGGAGTTCTCAAGAAGCAAGCACGCCTGGACTGCTTTTATGGGTCCTCTAAAACCATACTATCTCAAGGCACGAGCGGAGGGACTCGATCCATTAAGCCAGGACACGGCCAGGCAGCTTGACCCTGAGATGATGGCGAAGACGGCGCTAACTCCATTGTTTCCTGACAGCGGGATACTGGAAAGGATAGGACTTCTTGGTGATCCTAATTATTATCACAATAATGTGAATCTCGGATGTATTCAATGTCACGGAAGTTTCGTTATAGCCGATCCCGGCGGCGAATTACAGGGCTGGCCCAACACTGGTGTCGGCAGGGTGAATCCCGATGGAAGCCTCGGCTCATGCAGTTCCTGCCACACCAGACACGGTTATAGTGTTGCGGAGGCGCGTAAGCCGGAGACCTGCGGCCAGTGCCATCTCGGGCCGGACCATCCGCAGCATGAAATCTATGAAGAATCTAAACATGGAAATATGTATGCATCAAGTGGTGAATCATGGAACTGGGATGCGCCATCAGGAGAATGGAGTACTGAGGACATTGACTCGCCTACCTGCGCTACCTGTCACATGAGCGGTTTCGGAGGTGCTGTTAATACCACTCATGATGCTGGGGAGAGGCTTTATTGGGAACTGCAACCGAAGACATCGGTTCCTCAGTGGAAAGGACCGGAGGAGGTCGATCTGGTTGCTGAAAGAGTACCTGATCCGGACAATGCCCAGAGGGGCCGGAATAAGATGAAGGAAGTGTGCTATGAGTGTCACTCCGTTACATGGTCCGACAAATACTTTGTCGAATTTGATAAGGTAGTCGAAGACTACAACCGGGTTTGGGAGAAAACGGATGCTCTGCTCGAAGAAGCTTACGCAGAGGGGCTTATCAGCAGAGACAATCCTCTGGATGAGACGCCCGAAATTATGCATTATCTTATCTGGCATCATGACGGCCGCAGGTGGCGGATGGGTGCCAGTATGATGGGACCGGACTGGACGCACTGGAACGGTGCTGTCGATGCCATAATGAACAAGCTTGGTACTATGATCAATGATATCGAAATGAGAAGGAGGCTGAAAGCTATTGATGACAGGCTCAATCAACTGCCTTAGAGTATAGTAACAGGTACGACTGCAGGCCGGCAAAACCGAAAAGGATTATATTGAGTCAGGGAAGGTTGAAGAACGACTTGCTGGTGGCTGTAACAATATCGGCGAAATCGGTTAAGTCGATATGTTTTAGTTCGGCCAGATGCCTGGCAGTATGAATCATAAGGGCCGGTTCGTTTATCTTCTGCTTTCGCATCGGTTCCGGTGACATATAAGGGCAATCGGTTTCGAGCATCATTTTATCTGAGGGTACAATTTTGGCGGCGTTGCGGATAAGTTCGGCATTTTTGAAGGTAACCACTCCGGTAAACGAAATATAAAAACCATAGTCGAGAATAATCTTTGCCTGCTCGGCTGAGCCGCTGAAACAATGGAATACCACACCTCTTATGCCTCGGCTGTACTCATCTAAAATTTCCATCGTTTCACCAAAGGCCTCTCTGCAATGGATGATTACGGGCAGGTTCAATTCTTTGGCGATTTTCAACTGTTCGGCAAAGGCTCGTTTCTGGTCGGACTGACTTGAAAAATTGTAGTGAAAATCCAGCCCCGTCTCGCCGAGGGCTACGACTTTTTCGTCCCGTGCAAGCTCTTTCAACTCTGTTAACGTTTCGGTGGTTACATCGCGTGCATCGTGCGGATGGATTCCGACGGCGGCGTACATATTCTTAAATTTGTTCGCAAGCTCAATGGCTTTGCGATTCTGCTGCGGATCTGTACCGACGGTAATCCAGCCGGTAACATTTTCAAGAACACTATGAGCCAGGACAGCCTCAATATCATCGGATAACTGATCAAACGTTAAATGGCAATGTGTATCAATAAGTTCCATTTTTTTCTATGGTACGAAAGCGTTTTGGTAATGCCTGATCTGCGGAGAGCCTTTTTGGCCAAGGACTATTGTAACAACGTCAAAGCGAAAAGGCCTGTTATCGATTTTGTGGGTTGCGAGAAAATAATGGGCGGTCCTGACTAATCTGGCTTTTTTGGTGGCTGTGATAGAAGATTCGACCGAGTTGAAGGTTTCGTCCGCCCTGGTTTTTACCTCAATGAAGACTATAGTCCTGTCTGTATCGACCATAATCAGATCGATTTCGCCGGTTTTGCAAGAGAAGTTTCGTGTGAGTGTTTTTAGTCCTTTTCTTTTGAGGAATCCGAGGCAGTATTTTTCGCCCCATCGACCGAGCAATTCACGGTCGGCGAGCAGCTTTCGCTTGTTTAATACCATGCCCAACATATAAAATAGAAGCCCCAAATAAAATCTCTGACCGTTCTGCCTTTGCTAAAACTACGACGAGACAAACGAGACAGGCTCTTCGACGGTGCTCAAGACAGACAAGACAATTATGGGAGCCACAGTATTATTATTTTGAAACGGTATGGGTACTGTGCCGCTGAGCGAGCCTGACTGATTTGCCGGTTCGCTGGCGGAGGTAATATAGTTTTGCCCGCCTTGTTTTACCGCTTCGGATGGCCCTTACGTTGAGGACGTTGGGCGAATGAAGCGGGAAAATTCTTTCGACACCCTCATTACCTACTATGCGCCTGACTGTGAAGGTTTCGTTAATGCCGCGACCCTTGCGGGCGATTACTGTCCCGGTAAATATTTGAGTTCGTTCTTTGTCGCCCTCTTTTATACGACAGTGGACATCGACAATATCGCCTATTTCGAAGTGCGGTATTTTTTTCTTCAAACTTTTGCTCTCAACCGCATCTAATATTTCTGTTTTCACTGGTTTATCTCCTAATTAAAAAGTGCACAAGAGCAAAAGAGCACAAGCGCACATGAACACTGATAATTAATACAATCGCATCAGTATAGCCATCTTTGGCTTAAAGACAAGCACTTTTTTGAAAAAATGTAGTTTTAGGGTGATTAGGCTCCAAATCTGAGCAGATTCGAGCCCGGCAGCTATATTGTCCGGTTTTTCCATCCGGCCTGGTTAAATTGGCCAATTCGCCGAATATGTCCGGGCGGTTTTCAGATAAGCCTCGAATTTGGCGATTATATCGGGATTTTCGGCGGCGATATTGTGCTCTTCAGCGATGTCTTTGGTCAAATCGAACAGCTCAAGCGACTTGTTCGGGGCCTGGCGTAGAACTTTGTAATTGCGCCAGCGAACCGCCTGCATAAAACTGTTCGTAAGAAATTCCCAGTATAAAAAGCGGTCGTCTGTTCTCTGTGGTTTGCCGAGCAGGGTTGGCAGAATACTTATGCCGTCGATGCTCGAAGGCGGTCTGATGCCGGCCAGTTCGGCAAGTGTGGGCATAAAGTCTGCAAAGTACCAGACGGCGCTGCTGGTATGGCCGGAGGCGATTTTGCCCGGCCATCGGGCAATCATAGGAGTTCGGATGCCGCCTTCGAACAAATTGGTTTTGTTTCCGCGCAGCGGGCCGGAGCTGTCGAAAATCCCGTCCCAGCGTTTTGCGGCTCCGTTGTCCGAACAGAAGAACACAAGCGTATCGTTGTCAATTGTCAGGCTTTTCAGTAATGCCATAATACGGCCTATGTCGGCGTCCATTCGCGTAATCATTGCTGCGTACACCTTTGCGTCGGCAGGCCAGGATTTTTCTGTGTAGGGATCTGTGCTGGGGATTTCGTATTTCGCGTGTGGGATTGTATATGGCAGATACAGGAAAAAGGGACCCTGGCTGTGGCGCTGAATAAAATCGAGCGCGAAATCCGTGAACATGTCATGAGAATATTTTTCTCTTAGGCCTTTAGCGTTACCTTCGAAGATTTGTTTTTGCTGGTTGTGCCACAAGTAGGGTGGGTAGTAGGTATGCGCACGCCTTTGGTTCAGATAGCCGAACCATTCATCGAAGCCCTGCTTGTTGGGGATGCCGTTATTGTCCGGTTCACCGAGACCCCATTTGCCTGTTATACCGGTTGCATAGCCGGCCTGTTTGAGTACTTCGGCGACGGTGATATCCTGCAGTTCGAGCGGGACGCGTCTTTGTGGCGAGCCGTTGTCCAAAACGAGGGTGCCTCCCACCTTGCCCATGTTATTGCGGACGCGGGTATGGCCTGTGTGCTGGCCTGTCATCAGGACGCTGCGTGACGGTGCGCAGACGGTGGAGCCTGCATAGCAGTCAGTGAAGCGCATGCCCTCGGCGGCAAGCCGGTCGATATTGGGTGTTTTTATTTCCTTCTGGCCGTAACAGCCGAGGTCACCATATCCTAAATCGTCGGCCATGATGAAAATTATATTCGGCATTTTTGTAATTTCTGAGGTTGGTTTTTTTTCGCCAGGCATTGTTTCACAGCCGGCTAAAGACATAGCCGCTGCTGCGGCACATCCGGCTGTATGATGTATGAATTGTCGTCGGTTTATATTTTTCATTTTAAAATCCTTTTCTCTTATTAAACTCCATAATGCAATACTTAGTTCGGTTTTTTGTCCCAGGGCTGAGGTGGTGTCGGATCGTATTTTGGCCTGGCGTCTTCAGCGGGGAAGGAACGTACAACCGCTTCCAGTTTTTTTCGTGCGGCGAGTATCCCAGAGTCAGTGCTGTCGATGAGGTTGTTTGTCTCGGCCGGATCGGCTACAAGATCGAATAATTTTGCGCTTTTGCCGTTCAATACCCAGAGTTTATATTGTTTGTCGCGGACGACGCGATCAGTGAATTTCATTTTGGGTGTAACACCTTCGGTGGTAAGTCTGGCGGGGCCATAGCCCATAGCCATGATCCATTTTCGAGGGGAATCGTTTGCCTTACCGAGGATGAGTTTTGCGATGGAATGGCCGTCAATGACAACGCCTTTCGGCAGTTTGGCTGATGCTAATTCGGCGAAGGTTGGCATCATGTCGGTGAAGTCGGTCAGGGCATTGGTGACGACGCCGGCGGGTACGAGGCCGGGGCAGTTGACGATGAACGGAGCACCAGGGCCCGGTTCGCCGAGAGAGGCCTTGCCGCCTTTTACTAGCCGGCCGTTCATACGTGCGCTGATACCTTGGCTTGTGCCGTTGTCGGTTGTGAAGAATACGATTGTGTTGTCGCGAATGTTAAGCTCGTCCAGTGTTTTGATGAGCCGGCCAACGGCAAGGTCGGTGTAGCGGACCATCGCTTTGAACTGCTCCATTTTGCCTTCGGCATCGGGGTCGTGCGGGGTTGTGGTGAGCGGCCCGTGTGTGAGCGCCATTGGGAAGTAAAGCATCATCGGCTTGCTTTTATGGCGATTCATAAAGTCAATCAGGAAATCAGCGAATACGTCGGTTCCGAATCTGCCTTTATATGTTTTACTGCCTTGTTTGGTGTTTATGTATGGATCCCAGTAGCGTTTTGCGCTGGGCGGGTTTTGTGATTCGTAGCCTGTCCACATGCAGTGCTCATCGAAGCCGTGCTGCTGCATTGCATCGGGCTGGACACGGAAGTCGTTAATCTGCCATTTGCCTGCGGCGGCGGTTACGTAGCCTGCCTGTTTCAGTACACGTGCAAAAGAATAGTTGTGTTTGGGATCGAAATGGCAGCCCGCTCCCCAGCGGGGAACATCCCAGTGATTGCACCAGCCATGACGGAACGGGTACTGGCCGGTCAGCAGGGTAGCGCGGGTAGGTGTGCACTGGGGCATCGAATAGGCGTTAGTAAAGCGCATTCCTCCTTCAGCGAGCTTGTCGATGTTGGGGGTTTTCATTTCCTGGCCGCCATAGCAGCTTAACCACTCGGGGCCGAGGTCATCGACCATTATGAATAGTATGTTCGGCTGTTTTACAGTATTTGTGTTTCCTGCAGGCGCGCTTTTACAGCCGGCCAAATGTAACATTGCTGCGGCAGTGCCGCCGGCTGCTGAACTAAGAAATTGACGTCGATCCATTATTACCCTTTCCTTGTTTATGAGACGCCTTCGGCCTTTTTTGCAAGCTGATCACAGCGTCTTCGCAGGGAAGTTAAGGTCTTTTGATATTTTTCATCTTTTGCGAGATTTATTGTTTCAGCCGGGTCGTTCTGTAAATCAAAAAGCTCCTCGTAATCGTAGTCAATGTAGCGTGCATATTTATAGCGCTTCGTGCGCAGGGCCTCGCTTTTGGCGATGGTTTTGTGTACGAATGGATGCTCGTAGAAGAATTCAGTCCGCCATCTCGGCTTTCTGCCTTTTAGCAGGGGCACAAGGCTTCGGCCCTGCATTTGCTGCGGGGCTTTGAGGTGCGCAAGCTCCATGATAGTCGGCGCGATGTCCACGTTGAGCGCCATCTGGTCGAGGGTGAGACCTCGGTGTTTGCTGTCTGCTCTGGGATCGTAAACGAGAAGCGGCACGCGGATAGACAGCTCGTGAGGAAACCATTTTCCCGCAAGGCCGTAGTCGCCGAGGTAGAAGCCGTTGTCACCGAGGAGTATTATTACTGTGTTGTCGTCGAGGCCGAGCTGTTTTAGCCGGTCTCGGATTTTCCCTATAACGACATCGACGCCGGTGATAAGGCGGTAGTAGCTCCTGACGGATTCCTGGAATTTTTCGTTGTTCGGGAAACGTATATCCCATCGCCTGCGGGCTTCGGAGTTTCGCAGGAATTCGGGCAGGGCGTCGAAATAGCGCGGATGGGCCGTTTCCGGTGTCGGAATGATGTCATCCTTGTACAGGTCGGAATAAGCGCGGTCGTAAATGAACTGACGCGGGTCGCTGTCCTGGACGTGAGGGGCTTTGAAGCTAACCGACAGGCAGAAAGGGCGGTCTTGTGAGCAGTTCTGCAGGAATTCAGTTGCCTGCTCGCCCATAATTTGCGTGAGGTGTTTATAGTTTCCGTTTTCGTCTTTATTTTCGTATTTGCCCTGGCCGGGGAAGCCCTTCCAGTAGTCGTATTTGTCGATGGGCAGGTCTTTTTTAGGCCCGACTCCGTACTTACCTATAAAGCCGATTTGGTAACCGGCCTGACTCAGGAGCATAGGGTAAGTCTCGGCAAGGGCTTCTTCGGAGAAATGCGTGTTGAAATTGATAATGCCGTGCCGGCGGGTCCACTGGCCGGTGAAAATGCTGGCCCTACTGGAGCAGCATATAGAAGTGGTGACGAAGGCGTTTGTAAATCTTACACCGTTTGCCGCCAGGTCGTCCATATTTGGGGTATGGATGATGGGATTTCCGGCACAGCCTATAGCATCGGCCCGGTGGTCGTCGGTCACCAGCATAATTATATTCGGCTGTCTTTTTGAGTTGGTGCGGCCTTCGGCAAGGTTTTGGTTGCAGCCTGTTAAAGACATAGCAGCGACGACAGAACCACCTGCCGCAAGAGATAGAAAGTCACGTCGGTTGAGGTTCTTCATTGTACTCTCCTTAGGGATTTAATAAAGTATTGACTTTAAGACTTCCTTTTAGTCTATTATATTTATAAAAGCAAAAGGACGAGATATCAAGAAAGAAAGCGAAAATCTCGCAGAGGATTTGAGCAGACTATGATTTTATAGCTTTCATGAACTCTTAATATTGCGAGCTTGGAGAGATAATCAAATATAAATTAAAACGATCATTCGTAAAAAGATTTCTATTCAGCGCCTGTTCGAGTTTATTTATTTTGTTGTTTGTCGGTTTGAATCTGCTGCAGCGGAAGTTTGGCCGGGGAATCTTTATCGACCGGATTCTGGATGCTCAGGCGGTTTTCTGCGGCGGAGAGGATAGCTCCCAGCATTTCCGAATAGGACATATCGACCAGCTTTGCCATCTTTGCCAGATGGCCGTCCCAGCACCATCCGGGATTGGGATTTACCTCAAGCAATTTTGGAGTTCCGTTCGAGTCCAGTCTCCAGTCGAGTCTGCAATAGTCGCGGCAGTCGAGTCTTTCGAACAGTTTCAGACAGTTTTCGACAAGAATTTTTTCCGTATCTTCCGGCAGATTGGCGGGAATTGATTTGAGGTTCCAGTAAGGCGAATCGGGCATCCACTTGGCTTCATAGCCGCATAATTTAGGAAGCCCCTCCGGCAGGGCCGAGTAGTCTTCTTCGATAACGGGCAGAACGATGTAGGATTCGGGGGTGTTTCCAATGATGCCGACCGTCAGGTCTTTGCCGGGGAGAAATTCTTCTACGAGTATCGGTTTTTCATAGCCGAATTGTTCCCTTATTCCCGAGATGGCGACTACAAGCTCTTCAATGGAATTTGCGACGCTTCTCTGGGTTATCCCGAAACTGGAATCTCCGAAGTTGGGTTTTACAATCACGGGGAACGGGAACTGAAGCTCGAAGGTGTTGTCCTGGGGTTTAATAAAGAATGCTTCCGGTACGGGAACCTGCATTTCCATGGCGATGCCGCGAACAAGTGACTTGTCGTAACAGAAAGCCAGGCACTGAGGGCCGCCGCCGGTATATGGGCAGTCCAGGATTTCCAGCAAAGAGGGTATATGCAGCTCTTTACGGGCATCGTTATAAAAGCCTTCGTCGCAAAGATTCAGAAAGAGGTCTGTTTTGGGTTTTAATTTAACCAGGTCGTTATATAAGCTGTCGTGATTGTTGAGAAAGTTAATGCTGTATTTGTTCAGGTCTCTTATAGCGTTTTTCATCTGGTCGATTGTATAGAAATCATCGTCATCGAAAACACACAGTGGTTTTAAAGGATCGGGCTTTTCGGGATCGCCTAAAATCACGACGAGATTGTGGGTCAACTCCTTTGTTTTTTTCTGGGGCGTCCATTCCTTTCGAGCTGTTGCCGTTAATGTGATGCGTCTTTCCATCATACCGAGGTCCTGGTTGCGTTTGGAATCTACGGATATTTCATTGTGTACTGTGATATCTTTGAAGCCAGCCGTGATAAAAAGCTCGTCCAGGTTCTTACGGGTGTAAAGGCGCTCGGCGTAAAACTGGTCCGCGACGACGCCTTTTTTCACGTGGGTGACAACCTCTCTTGAGATTAAGCGCTGTTTATCCTTGGACAGTGAACGCTCTCTGCATACGAAGTAATTTTTATCTATCCATTCCCATGACCTTGGTTTGAAACGCCTTCTCATAAACTCACCATCGGCAACATCTATGAGAATTTTACCCCAGGGCTTTAATACCCTGAAGACCTCTTTGAGTACCCTGACATCATCCTGCGGAGTTTCGAAATAGCCGAAACTGTTTCCGGGAATCATAACCACGTCAAAAGTATCAGGCTGATAAGGCAGTTTTCTCGCGTCTCCTTCTCTGAACTTTACGGGCATATTTTCTTTTTTGCTCTGGGCTTTTGCCTTTTGAATCAGATATCGGGAGCGGTCCAGCCCTTCGACGTTGGTGAATCCACGTCTTGCCAGTTCAAGGGCGATGCGTCCCTGTCCACAGCAAAGGTCGAGGATTTTATCCTGCTGGGAAAATTTCAGGGTGTCTGAGAACAGGTCAACCTCTTTGGCGGTTATGTGTGCATCATCGATAACATCTCCATCTGTTTTCAGGTAGGTAGAATTGAAAATTCTGCGCCACCAGTCCGGCTGGACGTGCTCTTCAAGGTCTGGTACCGGCCCGAGTGATTTAAAGTTGACCAGCGCGGGTTTACTTTGTGAGTTCGATTTTGTATTTGTGTGTTCTGATTTTATTTTCATTTTTTTAGTCCTCTTGGTCCGGATTTGTTTGAAGCAAATCCGGCCTCCATTTCTTTGTTCGTTCGATTGATTGCTGTTTGCGCCATTCGGCTATTTTTGCGTGGTCGCCGCTTAATAGAACATCAGGAACTTTCATATCTCTGAATGCCTCCGGTCTTGTATATTGTGGGTATTCTAAAAGGCCATCGCTGAATGAATCATCTTTCGCCGAGTCCTCATCGCCGAGGGCGCCGGGTAATAATCTTACAACCGCATCGATGATTACCATAGCGGCTAATTCACCGCCGTTTAAGACATAATCTCCTATAGATATTTGTTCGGCATCGAGGCCGATACGAATCCGCTCATCAAAGCCTTCATATTTTCCGGCTATTAATATTATCCGTTTTTCTTTACTTAGTTCAACAGCTTTTTTCTGGTCGAATCTTTGTCCTTGCGGGGTAAGGAGGATGGTGCGGCCTTTGTCGGGTGATAATTTCCGGACGTGCTTGAAGCAGTCAAAAACCGGCCCCGGCATCATGACCATACCCGGGCCACCTCCGTAAGGTTTATCGTCAACCTTTCTATAACTGTCAGCGGCGAAGTCTCGAATGTCGGTGAGGGCTATTTCGACCAGTGACGCCTCCTGTGCCCTGTTTAATATTGAGCTACCCAGGGGTGATTCAAACATCTGCGGAAAAAGTGTGAGAACATCGACGCGCATCGACTCTTTGCCAAAAGCCCCACGCAAAATGTGGGGCTGTATATAAATATTATTTGATGAACGAAGTTTTACTCTTCGGTTTTTTCTTCTGCAG
>JAVVFI010000097.1:0-14046 GCA_032250555.1 Sedimentisphaerales bacterium | reverse complement strand
GCAGACGCGGCATTAACTTCACCGACTTTATCAGGGCGTATTATAACCTCGCCGAAGGAGGGCTGCCGGAGTTTCGTATCTGTACTGAAAACGAAGAAGAGGTTTACTATAAAAGAGAAGAATACGACAAACGGCTCGATGAACTCAAAAAGCAAACTGAAGGTGAAGATGAGGAATCAATTGATGCCGAGGAGCTTCACGAGGTTGACCGAATCAATCAAATAAACGATCAGCTTATAAAGCAGTTCGATTTGGACCTGAAGGATTTCATGATAAAACCCTCCAAAAACCTTTCCGGTGAGACAGTCCAGACAAAGTTCGAGCTTCTCAGCGGCGATGATAAATACCCGGCCGCATCGTTAGGCGATATTTGCGCAGGCATAAGGCAGATAGGCGTTAAGGGAATTGAAATAAAACGCTTCAAAGGTCTGGGAGAGATGAACGCCGACCAACTATGGGATACGACAATGAATCCCGAAACGCGCACTTTGCTGAATGTCCAACTCGATGATGCCGGTGAAGCCGACCGATTATTTAGTATTTTAATGGGCTCTGACGTGGAGAAACGCCGAAACTTCATTCGCGACCACGCGCTGGAAGTGCAGAACCTCGACGTCTGATTAGTGATGTGTGGTTAGTATTTTGTAATACAACAGAGGTGATAAGTGAAACCTGTGAATTCATGGACAAACGGTATCGCAGATATTGATTTGTTGAAGCGATGCAAAACAGCTATTAGAAATACTGCTAAAGATGCTGATGTAATACTATACGGATCGCGGGCCAGAGGCGATGCTGATGCAGACTCCGATTACGACATTTTGATAATAGTAAACGGCCCGGTAGATATGACTCTCAAGAAAGAAATACTCTCAAACGTATATCCCCTGGAATTAGATACAGGTGCAGTCATTACATTGATTGTCTATAGCAAACAGCGATGGGATTCGTCTCTTTACCGTGCGATGCCGTTTCATAAGAACGTTGACAGGGAAGGAGTTCTACTATGACTCCTGAGGAACGTACTGTGATATTATATCGCATGGAACGAGCCAGGGAGGCTATCGAAGAAGCGAAGCTATTATTCGATTCCGGGCATATCAATTCGTATGTAAATCGTCTTTACTATGCCTGTTTTTACGCGGTTTCGGCATTACTGCTGACCAGGAACATATCCACCAGCAAGCACGGTCACCTGCGGTCTTTGCTGCACAAAGAGTTTGTCAAGACAGGATTAATCCCGCAAGAGATGGGAAAACATTTTGACCTGCTGTTCAATAGCCGCCAGGAAGGCGACTATGCAGATTTGGTTGTATTCAAAGCTGACGAGGTGGCCGACTGGCTGGCCCAGACCGAAACATTTGTTTCCCACATAGAATCGCATATCTCAGGTATGGCATAAAACAAAACTCCTCAACAAATTACGGATTAGACATTAAAGAAAATCCGCCGATTTACTTGGCGGGTTTAATATTTTCAGGATTCCTCAAACGAGCTTGCCGGCGGAAACTACCGGCCGCTGCTCGGTACTATCGTATTGACGCCGCTGCTTCGAGCACCTACATTACTTCCGGCCGAGAAAGAACCATAGGGAGAATGACTGGTTGCGGCACCCAGACGGGGATACGAAATGAGCTGTATCTTTTCCTCGAATTCTTCATAATCGATTTTGTTCTGTGCGAGCGCATCGATGTATGACTTTTTTGCACGAATAACAAGAACTGTTGAAGAATCTGCCAATTCATTCGGTAAACCACCTGTATATATTCTTACAGTTTTGTTATTTTTGTTGCTTACAATGTAACTATTTGTTCTTGGATCTGACACAACTACAGTGGACGACCGGCTGGCTTGCCCGGTGACTGTAAGAATTACCGACTCATCCGGTTTGAGGCCCCTGATGTTTGCTGCGTGTACGAGCGATTTGATAAGGGTGGTTTTTAGGTTTTCCACCTTTTTTGGATCATACTTTTCTTCCGGCTGAACAGGTGCACGCATTATGTCCCCATGGGGCAAAAATATCTCCTGCTTCATCTGCTCCCAAAGCGGATCGGTTTCTTCTGCCTCAGTCTTTTCCTGCTCCTCTGCTTGTGGCGGCGGTGAGAGGGGAAAATCAACTGTAGTCATAAAGAGCGTGCCATAACCCTGAATGTACATAGCCCTCATTGACTGACTGTCCGGTGAAAAAGGACTTGGGAATCTCATCATTCTGCCGACAAAGGGCATACCCGGAATCAAGTTCGATTGAACCAGCTTTTGATTAAAAATCCGGCACATAACAGTCATGTCTTCCATTAAGGTGACCATGTCCTGAGGCTTAATCTGTTCGGTGGGAATAACGAGCACTTTCCCGCCGCCTGGCTGCTGATTCGTTCTGCCCAGAAGTGTCTTTAGCTGGACGAACGCATCATTCGAACCCAAGACTGGAGCGATTGGGGCCGGAGCTGGAACTGGGGCCGGAGCTGGAGTTGGAACTGGTGCCGGGGCTGGAGCTGAGGCTGGTGTGATTTGGGCTGTAGCTGAAACCGTCGGGATTAAAGTAAGAATGATAATAATCGTAATGGCTCTGATAAAAGATTTCATTTTTTTTACTCCTCTATTTGAATACATAGCTTTTTCATTCGGTAACCAAAATTTAAGGTTATCAGTCTATATACTAAACCGTCTAAAACGCAGTGCGATCCCCATAAGCAATCTGATGCTCTTCATGAGCGACCTCATGTTCATGGGCGACTGGAGAATCTTGTTGTCCGGCTTTGGCATACGACTTAAAAATCCCGGTACGCTGGCGAAACTGGTCATAATCAAGCTCGCCTGCTGCAAAGGCATCGATGTCCGACTTTTTCGCGCAAATTGTCAGAACAGTTGGAAGCAAAGAATTCGTTTCACCTTCGGGAACAGTTTGGACAACGTTTCGAGAACCTGTGCTTCTGCCATAGCTGAACGATTGTGTAATAGCCGAGGCAGACCGGCGTCCACTTCCGATGACTGTCAGAATCACCAACTGCTCCGGTTTCAGGGCATGGATATTTGTCGCATGTTTTAGTGTTTTTATAAGAGTAGCTTTGAGGTTACCGACCATTAAGGCATCATATTTTACTTCCGGGCGCTCTTTTGCCCTGCTTCTTCGGGTCTCCTCGGGCTCATACATTTCCCGTCTCATTTGTGACCAGACGGGATCCGTTTCTTCTTCAGCTTTTTGCTGCGCTTCCGGAGGCGCCGAGAGCAGCATATTTACATTCATCAAAAACAACGCACCATAACCTTCCAGATAAATAGCTTCTGTCGTACGATGGTCTCGTTCGAAATATGGATTTAACTGTCCAAATAATATTCCTCCTGGTGTTTGTTCATTTAACTGGCTAAGTTGTTTGTCGAAGATACGTGACATTACGTTCATATCTTCGGATATCGCGGCAAGATTTTCCACTTGCATCTCAGCCGAGGGAATTATAAGAACGGAACTGCTTCCGCTGTGCTGCCATACCGGCATTCTGATGTTAGCAACCGATGGCAATTCTACCATCTCTTGTAATTCCTGAAGCAGACTTTGCTGATCCTGCATTTGCTTTTCGGCAACTACCATCTGCTTCTGTGCGCCCGCTACCTCCCTTAGCTTAGCTTGCATCTGCTTTTGTGTAGCTTCCAGCTGCTTCTGCAGGCTCGCTGTAATCTCCGCTTCTTTTTGCGCCACCTCCGCTGCAATCTCAGCCTTCTTTCTCTCTATCTCTATTTTCTTTTCTACAGCTACGGCTTCTTTTGAAGCTGGTTGGATTTCTTTCTCGATGACGTCTTGAGCAAGAGTTAAGCCCGTTGTTATTAGGTTGACGACGATCAATACAATAATTATTCTTGTAATAGCTTTTTTCATTTTTTGCTCCTTTAATTTAAATTATTTGGGTCTGTGAATCTGTTTGGAACTAAACTGTCTGGTTGAGTATGAGACAAAATTTGCGCCATATCCTGCTTGGTCTGGGCGGCAAAGGTCACAAAAGCATTACTTAACTGGGCATCACTTTTGAGTCTGTTTAATTCTATTTCCCCAAGTGCTGTCGCCACCCATTGCCTTTCCTGTGTTTGGGCCTGGTTGATTGACTCGATAAGATTTTCGAGCAGTTGATTAGTAGCGGCGCCGGAAGCAGCTAAAGTATATGCCGCGATCTGATTCAAATCACGATGATATTGCTGAATGAGGTCCTCTTTGAGCTGAGCATAACTGGCCGTCAGGCTCAAATGCCAGTATTGCTTCATCTCATCGACAAGCTGCTCACGAATAGCCGGCTCAAGTGCAGCCTGAAGCTGTTCTATATCCGGCGGCTTGGGAGATAAGAGTCGTCCGGCAGCATATCCTGCCGTCACCAGAAGAACGACCGCGGCAGCAACCCTCGCGAAACTGTTTGGAAACTTTACCCGCTCTATAAGACGGATTCGCCGGCCATCCTGTTCCGTACTCCTCTGTCCGGTAATCTCAGTTAGCTTTGCGATGGTTGAATTTGCCAGCTCCCGGGACGGGCCGGACGGAACCTGCTCATTGTTCAGTGCATTGACAGCTTTTTCCAGATTATTTTCTATTTCTTTCTCTTTCATAATACAACCTCATTTTTTTCTTTTGTCGAGACTTCAAAAGACTTTCGCAGTTTCGCCCTGGCCCGATGCAGTAATACACCGGCGGCATTTACCTTAATGTCAAGTTCTTTTGCTATCTGCCGATAGCTCATATCATTCAGGTATCGCATGCAAAATACCTGCGCTTCGGCCGGCGGAAGTTGAACAAGCGACTCTCGCAGCCTTCCAATCAATTCCTGCTGCTGTGCCATTTGAACCGGGCCCGGGTTTTTGCTCGGCACAGCAACCCAGTCAGCAGAAGCAACGTTACTGTCCGACCGGTGGAATCTTTTTCGCAACTGGTCTATCGCCCGTACGGTAGCCAGGCGGACCAACAGGGCAGAAAAATTCCGAATACGCTGACGCCCTGAGAATTCCAGGGCACAAACAAACGTCTCCTGAAAACAATCAGAAGCATCTGCGTCGTTGCCAAGGAGCCTGTAAGCAGTCTGCCAGACTACAGGCCCGTGTTTTTCGATAATTATCTGCCAGTCAATCACTTGTAATCAAATCTCCTTGTTAACAGTCGCCGTTGCTGTAATAATAGTCGCAGCAACCGTTTATTTTATTACAAAAATTCTGATTGATAAATACCTGCTTTAGTGACCATTAGTGTACCTTAACCTTTATTTTATCCTGATTAACGAACCATTATTGGCTTTTAGGTAAACCTCACCGACACAAAAGAGCTGGCCCGGATCTATATTTTCTAACAGTTTTCTTTTCTTCTTCCCGATTACCATTAAGGGAAGGTCTGTTCTTATAGAACCATTGTGTGTCCGGGCCGGCTTAAGATAACCATTTGCTTTCATATAACTTACCTACTTTTCTAAATACGATACAAAATTTGCAAAACTCTGATTCATCAATTACTCATAGACCGTTACTCTGAAACGATTTACTGTATTATTTGCTTTCGCTCCGTTGTTTTTAATCCCCATGTAGAGGAAATTCCGTCATTGATTTTCTAACGGTGCAGACAAATCTGTTCTTAAGCCCGACCGTGACGGGCTGTTGTTATATAAGTCGCCGGAGCTGTCCGTTTTATTACAAACATTCTCGATACTCGGTTCTTTTCTTCAGACAAAATATCAAGTTTCAATAAAAAATGTTTTTTTGTTTGATTTGCTGAATTTTTTCTTGCAATGCTTTTGACCGCGTGGCAAAATTAGAGCATCCCAGCCTGTCGATGGCAGGTCTTAGGCAGACCAAAAAAATTTTTGAGGGAGCTTAGAATGACAGGAAAAGTCAGAAGGAAGAATTCAAAAGCAGGAAGTTTAGTCTTTTGGCTTAATTTAATTACAGTTTGTAGTTTTGCTCTTCTTTTGTTATGCACAACGCTGCTTGTCGGTTGCAAAAGCCGGCAGGCTGCTGGAACGGGCGAAATTCGAACCGTACCGCCAGCACAAAGGAAAGCCGAGTTACTGAAAACACTCGACCGCAAATTCGAAAATCCCCAGGCGCATTATGAATTAGGTCAGGTGTATTTGGCAGAGAGACAGTGGCTGAAGGCAGAATATCATTTTTCCCAGGCTATAAGTTTTGACCCGGCTCACAGCGAGGCTCAGGCGGCAATGGTGAAGGTATTTATCGACAGCGGCGATACTGCCAAGTCTAAAACTTATGCCGATATCTACATGAATCAGGCTGCCGGTTCGGCAACTATCTCGTACCGGCTCGGACTTGCTTTTCAGAGGCAGCTCCTTGACGAATATGCTTTCGATTGTTACATGCAGGCGCTTCATCTGGACCCAACTTCCGCTAAAGTTCACAAGCAGCTCGGATATTATTACCTTGGCAAGAACGATAAGGTCAGGGCTGAGGAACATTTCAAGCGCAGTTTCAACCTTGACCCTGTACAGCCGGATGTCGCTGGCGAATTAGGAAGGCTCGGCGTGGAAGTAAGAATACCAGGTCAAGCCGAGAGAAATACGAGGGAGATAAACAAGGCAGGTGAAAAGAAAGAGGTTTATAAATGGGCCCGTCGAGCCGGGCCGTAATGGTTTATCAGGGCTCATCAGGTGCATCTATTGAGTGTGATTGTATATCTAACGGTGGTCGGACCGTAAGTTTGTTCTTTTTCATTGCCCCGTAGCGAACGGATGCGCTGCGGGGTTTTTTTGATTTTCAATTTGTTGCTTTCAATTGTCGAAAGTTGATCTCCGTCGTTCGACTTTAAGGAGTGAATATTATGCTGGGACTGCACATTGCGGATATTTGTATTTTGGGATTGTACTTGTTGGTTATGGCGGCAATTGGGGTCTGGACGGCAAAGAAGATAAAAAAAAGCTCCGATTTTTTTATGCCCCGCAGCTTCGGCAAGGCAATGATGGTGATGTTCGGTTTCGGAGCGGGTACGCATTCGGACCAGGCCGTGGGTGTAGCGTCGAAAAGCTTTTCGAGCGGACTATCCGGAATATGGTATCAATGGCTTTGGCTTCCATGTACACCGTTTTACTGGCTGATTGCGCCAGTTATGAGGCGGTTTCGTGCGATAACTACCGGTGATGTTTTTGAAACACGGTACAACCGCAGTGTTGCGATTTTGTATGCGGTGATCGGGATGCTGAACCTCTCGGTGAATATCGGTCTGATGCTGAAGGGTTCGGGCGCGGTTATATCGGCCAGTACGCAGGGACAGTTATCAGCGAACCTGGCGATTGTGTTGATGACTGTGGTTTTTGTGGTATATGGAGTAGCCGGAGGTCTTGCCGCGGCTATCATAACAGATTTTATCCAGGGTATCCTAACAATAATCTTCTCGTTCTTGCTGCTGCCGCTGGTTATGAACGCGGTCGGATGGATGGACGGTATTCGCGAGGCGATAACAGATCCAGGAAAGCTCTCTCTGGTTGCCCCCGCCGAGATAGGTGCATTCTATATCGCTATCATTGCCTTCAACGGCCTTGTGGGAATTGTGGTGCAGCCGCACACGATGAGCAACTGCGCTGCCGGTAAGACAGAGATGGAGGGGAGATTCGGGTGGATGTTTGGAAACATGCTCAAACGTGTCTGCACGGTCCCGTGGTGCCTGACGGGTGTTGCCGCGATTGTGTATTTCTCCAGCAAAGGCATCGAGGTCGAGCCGGACCATGTCTTCGGGGCGGTAGCAGGTGACTTCCTGCCGAAGATTCTGCCCGGTGTGCTTGGTATATTCCTTGCCGCACTGTTGGCATCGGTCATGAGTTCATGTGACGCGTTTATGATAGCCTCTTCTGGTTTGTTCACAGAAAATATTTACCGGCCTTTGGCGCCGGACAAGCCCCAGGGCCACTATGTCACGGTCGGGCGCATCGCTTCGGTGGTTGTGGTCTCCGGCGGTGTGATTTTTGCCTTCTGGCTGCCGGGAGTTGTGGCTGGGTTGGAGATATTCTGGAAAATCTCGGCGATGATGGGAATCGCTTTTTGGCTGGGTCTTTTCTGGCGACGTACGACGGTGGCCGGCGCTTGGGCTTCAACACTTACTGCATTTGGTGTATGGTTCCTTACGACAAAAGAGTTCTTCATCTCATGGCTGGGCAATCTTGCGATAGCCGAGCCTCTTAAACTCATTTTCATTAAGGACGGAGTCCCGGAGGTTCACCTGCCGTGGCAGATGATTCTGTATCTGGGGGCAGGTCTGGCAAGCGGGATTGTGGTCAGCCTATTAACGCAGCCGGTGGCTAAGGAAAAACTCGATAGATTCTATGCGCTTATCCGGACGCCTATTGCGCCGGGCGAGCAGATATCTGCTGCATGCACTTTGCCTGAGGATGCTGTGGTTCCCGAAAAGCGAAACATCTTTCCAAATACGAACCTGGAAATTGCAATTCCTTCACGTATATCAGTGATTGGTTTTTTAATCGGCTGGGCGTGCGTGGCTGCGATAATGGGCTCGGTGTATCTGATAGCAAAGGCTTAATCAAAACCGCTTGCTCACAGGTAGAAAAAAAAAGGCATCGAGAATTGATGTCTATGCTGCAGCACCCATTCTAAGGCATTCGCTATGATTATTAGAGATGCAAATGAAGCTGATATTGGTACATTAGTGACTCTCCTTCGAAGCTCGTTTAGAGATGTAGCTGAAAAATTTGAGCTTACGATAGAAAATTGTCCCAGGTTCCCGGCATTCAATGCAAAAGAACGAATTGAAGGCGATTTCAAGAAAGGTCTCAAATTTTATATACTGGAAGAAAATAGTCGCCCCTGCGGTTGTATTGCCTTTGAGAAGGCCGGATCGGATGTATGTTATCTCGAAAGGCTTGCAGTGCTGCCCGAACATAGAAACAAAGGCTTCGGGAAAGCCCTGGTCAACCATTTATTTAAGCAGGCTGGAATCACGGGTATTAGGCGGGTGGAAATAGGGATAATCTCGAAACATAAAAAGCTGAAGAATTGGTATAAGCAATTCGGCTTTGCCCAGAAAGCGGTGAAAAAATTCGACCATTTGCCGTTTATTGTAGCTTTTATGTCTGCTGGAATTGATGACAAACCTACAATGGAGAATTTATGAGTAAAGGAAGGATTTTCTATATCGTTGACGTATTTGCAGAAGAAAAATATGCAGGTAATCAGCTCGCGGTTATTAGAGATGCAGCAGGCCTGTCGGATGACGATATGCAGAATATCACTAAAGAAATGAATTATTCCGAGACAACGTTTGTTTTGTCCGACGACCGGAGAAACGGCGGATATGACGTTCGCATCTTCACACCCGCAGAAGAAGTGCCTTTTGCCGGGCATCCTACACTTGGAACAGCTTACATCATACAGCAGGAAATCATAAAAGAACCAGTCGAGAAAATAATCCTTAACCTGAAAGTCGGACAAATCCCTGTCACGTTCAATTACTCCGGGAAAGAGAAGGATGTATTAAGGATGAAACAAATTGAGCCGGCTTTTGCCCAAACCATCGAGCCGGAACAAATCTCACAAGTGCTCGGCATAAACACCAGCGACATCGACGAAAAGTTTCCCGTCCAGGAAGTTTCCACGGGCATGTTTTTCATCATAGTACCATTGAAAACCTTAGATGCCGTTAAACGGGCAAAAGTTGCCAGAGACAAATACTTCAAGCTGATTGAAAACAGGCAGGCAAAAGCAATCCTCGTTTTTTGCCCTGAAACTTACTCGAAGAAAAACGACTTGAATGTTCGTGTTTTTGTCGATTATTATGGAATTCCTGAAGACCCCGCCACGGGAAGTGGAAACGGCTGTCTGGCGGGATATTTGGTTAAGAACCGTTATTTCGGCAAGGAACAAATCGATATTCGAGTCGAGCAGGGTTATGAAATCGCAAGACCTTCATTACTTTACTTAAAAGCCGAAAACAAAGATGGGCAAATAGATATATCCGTTGGCGGAAAAGTAGTAATGGTTGCCAGGGGAGAGTTGATTTAGTAAACACTACGGCTTGCAGGATAAATCTGAGGACAGTTTAGGTATCAATATAGTTTTTTGGGAGTATATTTATGAGTATGAAATCTGAAGAAGCGGTAGAAAGATTCAAAAAAGGTTTCAACTGCTCTCAGGCCGTTGTAGGAACATTTAGCGAGCAGTTCGGCCTTGATTGCGATAAAGCTTCTAAAGCGGCA
Organism: Sedimentisphaerales bacterium; assembly: GCA_032250555.1. Taxonomy (GTDB): domain Bacteria; phylum Planctomycetota; class Phycisphaerae; order Sedimentisphaerales; family Anaerobacaceae; genus NIOZ-UU13. The sequence continues at coordinate 3,868 of JAVVFI010000097.1, read as the reverse complement.
ACAGGATTCGGCGGCGGAATGCGTATGGGCGGAACGTGCGGTGCGGTTACCGGGGCTTTTATGATTCTCGGATTAAAATATGGAAACAGCACGGCTAATGATAAGGAAGGAAAGGCAAAAACATATAAACAAATCGAAGAATATACAAGCTGATTCAAAAGCCGCAACAATTCAGTCACTTGCAGAGAGCTGCTTGGCTGTGATATAAGTACGCCGGAGGGAATGAAAGAAGCACAAGGCAAAGGCCTTTTTTCTTCGACATGTCCACAGATGGTGCAGGATGCGGCTGAGATTCTTGAAGGAATGCTGGATGAATAGAATCAGTCTGCGAAATATTGAAAAATACTAATGAGAAATTTAAGTACAAAATTAAGAGAGTCCCTCTTAGAAAAAGGCGCCTGCCTTGTTGGATATGCGGATGTAAGCGATCTTTCTTATGAGGCAACAGCAAGCTTGAAAAAAGCGGTATCTATAGCCGTAGCCCTCAACCCGTCTATCATTAGTGAGATATCAAAAGGCCCCACTATAAATTACTATCAGGAGTATATCAGAGCCAACAACTTATTGTCTGACTTGTGCGGCCGCGCCGTTGATATCCTCATAACAGAAGGACACAAAGCTGTCGCTCAAAAGCCTACTGTAAAACAAGTTGATTTAACCAAAACCGACGCACACCTGCCCCACAAAACCGTAGCGACAAAAGCAGGCTTCGGCTGGATAGGAAAATCCGCTTTACTTATTACAAAAAAATACGGTGCAGCTATTCGCCTTGCAAGTGTGCTTACCGATGCCGGCCTGGATACAGCCGAACCGATAAAACAATCAATGTGCGGCGAATGCCGCGAGTGCGTTGACCATTGCCCGGCTAAAGCAATTAAAGGAAACAATTGGCAGCCTGGGTGCTCACGAGACTCGATATTTGACGCATTTGCATGTTGTGAAACAGCGAGAAAACTCTCTAAAAAGATTGAGGTACGATCTACTATTTGCGGCATTTGCATTAATGTTTGTCCCTGGACACAAAAATATATTTCACAAGGACAAAAAAGTTGAGAAAAGCGTATGCCGAAAATTTTCCCCGCAAAAACAGATGAAGATTTTGAGAATGCTAAACAGCTTCTTGTAGAATATGGAAATTCACTGAGTTTTCATTTAAGATTTCAGAATTTCGAAGAAGAATTAACCAGCCTTCCCGATGTTTATGTCAGTCCGACCGGCTGTCTTCTGCTCGCGGTCTATAAAGAGCAGACGGTTGGGTGTGTCGGACTGAGAAAGCTTAGTGATGATATATGCGAAATGAAAAGATTGTATGTCAGGGAGCAGTTTCGCGGTTTGGGAATCGGCAGAGCACTCGTTGAAGCTGTCATTGAGAAAGCAAGAGAAATCGATTATAACTATATGCGGTTAGATACAGTTCCATCAATGGAAGCGGCAAGTGCGTTGTATATTTCTGCCGGATTCAGGAAGTCCGGAGCATATCGATACAATCCGATAGAGGGCGCTGTATTTATGGAGCTAAAACTCTCGCAGGAATCTGAAAGTAAAGGCTGTTAATACGGAAGGAGAAAAAATGGATAAGACAAAATACAGGATTTTAACCGGCTTTATATGTATGTTCACCATGGGATCGGCATTCGGTTCCGAGAGAGTCTATGATATAAGTGACTTCGGAGCAAAACCGGATGGAAAAACACTGTGCACTAAATCTATTCAAAAGGCAATAGACAAATGCGCCGCCGATGGCGGCGGAACTGTGTACCTGGGACAAGGCACATATCTCTCCGGAACTATCTATATGAAAAGCGGCGTAACGCTTAAGCTCGACCCCGCCTGTACGCTGCTGGGCAGTAAAAATCTAAAGGATTTTCCCGAAACAGTACCAGCCTTCAGGTCGTACACCGACAATTACACCAACAAAAGCTTAATCTATGGCGAAAAGCTGGAGAAAATCGCAATTACCGGAAGCGGAATCATAGACGGTCAGGGCGCTTCGTTCGAAGGACCATACCTGGTGCGGCCATATATGATTCGATTTATTCAGTGTCACAATGTCACGGTAAAGGACGTAACACTTAAAAACTCGCCGATGTGGATGCAGCACTATTTAGCCTGCGACGATGTGCACATCAGCGGAGTCACGGTCAGAAGTGTTGTCAACCACAACAACGACGGCATCAATATCGACTCCTGCGAAAGAGTCGTCGTTTCAGACTGCAACATCCGCTCAGGAGATGATGCCATCGTACTAAAGAGCACCTCGGCCAGAGTGTGCAGAAACGTCACCGTCAGCAACTGCGTCCTGAGCACCCGCTGCAATGCCTTGAAGATGGGCACAGAATCCAACGGGGGCTTTGAGAATATCGTAATGACCGGTTGTTCTATTTATGATACACGCCTGGCGGGAATTGCCCTGGAGATAGTAGATGGCGGCACAATGGACAGGGTCATCGTCTCGAATATTACAATGAACAAAGTCGGAGCCCCGATATTTGTGCGGTTAGGCAACCGTGCCAGATCCTTCAAGAAAGATATGGCAAAACCGGGCATCGGCATAATGCGAAATATTACCATAAGCAATATCGAAGCAACCGGCGCAGGCGCCACAGGCTGCGCGATAGCCGGACTGCCCCAGGCAAAGATAGAGAACCTTACACTAAGCAACATTCGGCTTTCATTCGCCGGCGGTGGAACTAAAGACGATGCCGATAGCGCCGTCCCTGAAAAACCGGATGCCTATCCTGAGTACTCGATGTTTGGAAGACGACTGCCCGCCTACGGATTTTATTGCCGTCACGTTAAGGGATTAAAGCTGCTCAACGTGCAGCTTCAATTAGCAAACACCGACCAGCGTCAGCCAGTAGCCTTCGAAGATGTTGAAGATGCGCTGATTGACGACCTGACCGGCCCATATCCACCAGGCGCCGATTCGACAATCCGGCTAAATAATGTTAAAAATGTTTACATCCGCAATAAAAACAACTAAGAATTTATTCAGTTATGGAGAATGATTTTATGATTTTAGGTAAGTATTCTTTTGGGATCGGCGATAGGTTCAGCCACCAGGGCAAGCCGCAATTGGCAGCCATAATCAAGGCAAAAGAACAGGGCCTTGACATTACACCTGTCTGGAACAAATCATACAGGGAACATAAAATAATAGGCACAAACCACGCAGACACACGCAAAGAAGCCGATGATGCGATAGCCGCTTTTGGATGGAACGGGCCATATCGGGTGGACGCCGACCATATAGGATTGAATAATGTTGATGAATTCATCGAGGTCAGCGATTTTTTTACGCTTGATGTGGCCGACTATATAGGCAAAAAGGCCGAAGAAGCTGACGTTCAATCCTTCGTCCAAAAGTACAAACAATATACCGGCACGCTTGCGATTAACGGAATTAACGAAACTCTAAATATCAACGAAGAGCAAATCACAGCAATAGCTTATAAGTCTCTAACCGCCGTTAAGCAGGCGGGCAAAATTTATCGTCACATCGCCCAAGTCAAAGGCGCGGACAACTTCATCACCGAAGTCTCGATGGATGAGACCAATCAGCCGCAAACACCCGTCGAGATGTTCTTTATCCTGGCAGCGATTGCCGACGAAGGCATTCCGGCCCAGACCATAGCCCCAAAATTCACAGGTCGATTCAATAAAGGCGTTGATTACGTAGGTGACATCACAGGTTTCGCAAAAGAGTTTGAAGAAGACGTAGCCGTGGTTGCTTTCGCGGTCAAAGAATTCGGCCTGCCCCAAAACCTGAAACTCAGCATCCATTCCGGCAGTGATAAATTTTCGATTTACACACCGATAGCCAGGATAATCAAGAAATTCGATGCCGGGCTCCATATCAAGACGGCCG
>JAVVFI010000096.1:0-14414 GCA_032250555.1 Sedimentisphaerales bacterium | reverse complement strand
GTAAATATTTTTTTTGAGTATTTTTTCACCTACTTTATATCGCAATTCTTGTGCCGAACAGGATTGGGATTAAACTTATTAATGCCTTCCTGTACCTTGATATTCTTTTTAAGACAAATGGTAAAAGTTTCCGCCTGATTTGGTCGATAGGAATGGAAAAGATACAGATTTTATCGTTTTTTACAGGAAAAATGGTTTACAAGATGTTCACCAAGTTGAAAAAAATCAGATTCTCCTTAAAACCGAAGCTGTTTACTATTCGCTGGTTTCCAAGCAGCAGAAGCTGTGTAAGGCCGAGCACCCGAAAGGTCAAACCACAGCAGATGCCGCCTTTAATGGTCCGCAAGGCCGAATGGCGCCGCTGAAATCTCTCATTATCCGGCAAAAATAAGTATTACTTCCACAAAATTATAGAATCAACCTTAATTATCAATTAATAAAGAGGCCCATACCAAATCGGTATAGGCCCCGAATTTACAAATCTACTATATACTTTTACTTAACAACCAAATCCCATCTTACGGTGCAGGTGGATACAGTCGAATATCGTCAAAGTACATCATGCCAGCTCCGCCGGTAACCGAGCTAAGGCCAAGAGTAATCGAATTGACATTGGCAAGGTTCACGCCCTGATCGGCAAAGGCCTGCAAGGGGATATTCCATTCGGTCCAACGAGTTGCTAATGCTGCATCCGGATTGTCATTATCGACTCTCGCGTTTCCGTTAAGAGCAACGTACAAAGTCTCCGCGGTGTTGGCCGAAGCGCCTCTGAACCAGATTGTCAGAGTGGTGACACCGTTCACTGTCCAGTCACGGTTGGAAGTTAATGTCAAAGTCGCTTCGGATTTACCAACCGCATTGTCATAGGCCATCGGCATCGATTGCATACCGTTGTTAACGATGGTCTGCTCGGCAAATGGAGGATTAAGATTGCCAACAACAGAACCGTTGGTTGCCGGGCTGTCGAATCCGTCTATCCAGGCAAGATATATCCTGTTGCTTCCTGGCTGGCCTTCATCAAGGTCATTGTAGCTCTCAAAATCGTCTATAATAAGGAAGTTGGCCGTGGTGAAGCTCCAGAGAGGGCCTGTCCATGGGCTGTCAGGGTTGGTGTTATCAGCCTCATCAACACGCCAGTAGTAAGTAGTATTCCACTCAAGCTGCCCTGGATCATAACTCTCGGAGCCGAGGTTGCCGCTGCTTTTAAGCTCAAGGGAGGCTACATCGGCGCCGAAATAAACTTCATGCGAAGCACCAAATCCAGGTGTCCAAGTTAAAGTTGGTGTTTGCGATACATCCACAGCACCATTAGCCGGGTTCGAGCTTCCAACGGCTCCTTCTGTAGTAAAGCTCCAGACATTTCCTTTATGCGTTTCGATAATATCAAACTCATCGACACGCCAGTAGTAAGTCTTAGCCATTTTAAGCGGTCCGGGGGAGTAGGACGTCATTCCCTGAGGTAGTCCTCCGGCAGCGCTGTCCACCTCGGCAAAAGTTTCACCGAAGTAAACCGTGTGCAGTTTCGCCCCGAAACCTGCCGTCCAGCTAAGGCTGCCTTCCGGATTCACACCCTCGCCGCCATCAGCAGGGTCGGGGAAATATGCTGTCTTTGGTGGGATCAAAAAGCTCCAGATTTTGCCTTTCCAGGGGCTATTCGGCTCAGTGTCATTAACTTCATCGATGCGCCAGTAGTACGTCGTACCGGGAATAAGACCATCCGGATAGGGGAACCCGGGAAAACCGACAACAAAAAACGTCGAGGTCTGGTTGCCCCGGAATACGCTCTCAGCACCAGCATCTACATCATCAAAATTATCGCCAAAGTACACATCATGCGAGACGGCAAAGTCACCGGCTTTCCAGCCAAGACTTACCCATGTATCGGCATGGATGACTCCATCATCCGGAACCGGTGCCAGGGCAAACGGATATCCACCACCGCCTTCCATGGCAGCCAGGATTTCTCCATCGGCCAGCGCATGGTTGTAAACCTGTACGTCGTCAATAATGCCTCGAAACCACTGCCCGGTCCCCCATGCACCGATAACGGTATTACCTGTAGTCCCGAGATAAGGAGCTGCAGCAGCCTCAGCTGCTAAAACTCCATCGATATATATTCTTCTATTCTGATTCTCAAAATCGTACCAGAAAGTCAGATGGTACCATTGGTTCTCCTGAATGAGGTCTCCAGGAGTATCGATATCATTGTTATAGAATCCCATACGAACGCCACCAGGCGGCACATTTCCACTACCGACCCCACCGATTCTAAAATGCATATCCGTGTTATTTGCACCTGTCAGACCGGTGGAGAAGACAACCTGTTCGCCGGTATAAAGCACTGCATTAATCCACATCGTGACAGTGAAGCTTCGGCTATCCAATGGAATATTCGCAGCTACGACTCGAGCACTGGAACCATCGAACTGAATCGCGCCACCAAGCTGGCCTGCGACCCACGTAGCGCCACCCTCGAGTACGGCATCATTACCGTTACCACTTGTGTCAGCAGCGGTTGTCCCGGAACCCTCATCAAACCTCCATTGAGCTACCAGCTCTGCCTTAGCTGTGCCCATCAGAGCCATACCCAAGACAAAAACAAAAGAAACCAGATAGATAATTTTTTTTGACATAATAGTCCTCCTAACAAAAAGTTACAACTACCGTACTTTGGATACACACCAAGATACATGTTGTTTTTAACAAACAATATTTACTGCGCGGCTATTTCACAGAGCATCGCAAAGACAATTCTAAATTTTAGAATTTGATTCCAGACAGACAATAAATTGCCAATTACGGCGCCGGTAGATACAAGCCAATATCATCAAAGTACAGCATACCAGAACCTGCGGTAACCGAGCTAAGGCCAAGAGTAATCGAATTGACATTGGCAAGATTCACACCCTGATCGGCAAAGGCCTGCAGATCGATTTTCCATTCGGTCCAACTATTTATCACCGCCGCATCCGGATTATCATTATTGACTTTGGCGCTGCCATTGAGAGTAACATACATCTGTTCGGCAGCATTTGCAGCATTACCAACGTACCAAATTACCAGAGTGTCAACTCCGTTGACGGTCCAGTCCTTATTAGAAGTCAAATTTAAAGTAGCCTCAGATTTGCCAACTGCATTGTCATAAGCAAAGGGCATCGACTGTAAGCCACCGTGAACCGTAGATTGTTCGGCAAATGGAGGATTAAGGTTACCAACGACAGAACCGTTCGTTGACGGGCTATCGAATCCGTCTATCCAGGCAAGATATATCCTGTTACTCCCCGGCTGGCCTTCATCGATGTCATTGTAGCTCTCCATATCATCAATGATAAGGAAGTTGGCAGTTGTAAAGCTCCAGAGAGGGCCTGTCCACGGACTATCTGCGTTGGCGTTATCGGCTTCATCGACACGCCAATAGTATGTAGTATTCCATTCAAGCTGTCCGGGCGCAAAGCTTTCTGAACCAAGGCTACCACTGCTTTTGAGTTCCAGAGAAGCTTCATCGGCGCCGAAATAAATTTCATGCGCAGCACCAAATCCAGGTGTCCATGTTAGAGTGGGTGTTTGCGAAACATCCATAGCACGGTTAGCCGGATTCGGGTTTCCAACGGCGCCTTCGGTCGTAAAGCTCCAGACATCTCCTTTATGCGTTTCAACAATATCAAATTCATCGACGCGCCAGTAATACGTTTTAGCCATTTTAAGTGTACTGGGAGTATAAGTTGCCATTCCCTGAGGTGATCCACCGGCAGCATTATCCACTTCATCAAAAGTTTCCCCGAAGTAAACAGTGTGCAGTTTCGCACCGAAGCCGGGCGTCCAGCCAAGGGTTACATCAACACTTACCGATTCGCCACCATCAGCCGGATCTGGGAGGTAGGCTGTCTTGGGGGGAATAGTGAAGCTCCAGATATCGCCCTTCCATGGGCTGTTCGGCTCTGTGTCATTAACCTCGTCAATTCGCCAGTAGTAAGTCGTGCCCGGAACAAGACCATCGGGATATGCGAATCCGGGGAAACCAGCAACTAAAAACGTTCCGGCCTGGTTGCCCTGGAACGCGTTTTCTGCACCAGCACTCACATCGTCAAAATTATCACTCAAATATATATCGTGTGTGACGGCATAATCCCCCGCTCGCCAGCCAAGATTCACCCATGTATCCGGATGGTATGCACCATTTTCCGGAATAGGAGAGGAGGCTAATGGATATTCTGTTCCACTACCAGCCATAACACCAAGAATCTCTACGTCCATCAGCGCCCGGCTGTAGATACGCATATCATCAAGAAGACCATGGAAGAAACGTCCGGTTGCTTGTGAGTTTTCGCCGATGTACAAATCATAGGAACTTTCGTTTATCTGTCCGGTTCCCGGGCTTGTAACATCCAGGACGCCGTCAATGTAAATCTTCCCCTCAGCCCCATCGTATGTAGCGGCATAGTGGTGCCACTGACCACCTGTTACGATAGTTACTCCATTAAACCAGCCGTTACCACCGCCCGTTGAAGTACCCGAAATACCCATATGTGTGGCATTACCACTGCCATCTCCACGGCTTGCACGATAAGAATCATCCCCTTTGGCCATAAAGCCTTCCCATGTATTCTGGAAAGCATCTACCTTAAACCAGAATGTTATCGTAATTGCATCCCGTATCTGGAGTGACGGGCCATTTCCACAGTTGAGATAGTCGTCACCATCGAACTCAAGCGCACCGCCAAGCCGCCCTGGAACCCACTGTGGGTCACCAACGAAGACTCCATCGTTACCGTTACCACTTGAGTCAACGGCGGTGGTACCAGAACCATCATCAAACTTCCAGTGGGCTGCAAGATCAGGGTCGGCAGCGCCAGCCATGCTGGTTAAGACCAGGCCCAGCACCAAAACAAAAGAAATCAATCTCTTAGACATAACAATCCTCCTTCTAATAAAAGAATTAAAAATAACCATGCTTCAGCCACACACCAAAACAACAATATTTGTAAAGAAACAAGCTTAAATAAAACGACCGATAATAACTTTCATAGCACGGCACTATTCGTTATATGTTCAAAAACAAGTTTTCCGGCTTGAGGCCAACCTCCTTCCCTTAGAAAACCGGTATTAATTTGTTATCTGAAATGCATAAATGCCCATCTGCAAAGCATGAAATTTTTTCAAGCTCCGTGCCGTGCATAATTACTCCTCCTCTATCAAAAACTACAACTTTTACAGACGAGATGTCAAATAAGCCATAATAGAGACTATCCATTATATTTATACTAAATCAGCTATCCCGCCGTCAAGGAAAAAACGATGCTTTTGAAGTGAATTGTGAAGCTCTTTTCCGCAAAGATTGTGCAAATCAAGGTATATGAGACCAAATATATGGTCTGTGGATGTGCAACTATGTGAAGAGGACCGCGTATGTAAGCATCATTAGGCAGTTATGAAAAAGCTACAGGCTGCTTTTTGAAGGATCGAAGATCCTGACGGTATTTTTACCGGCCTGTTTAGCTAAATACAGAGCCTGGTCTGATCGGCTGGTAATATCCTCTGGTGTGCCCTGAGCATCATACTGACAAAGCCCCACACTAATGGACAACTCTATCTCCTCATTGTTCCATAATGCCGGAGTCTTCGAAACGGTGTCAAGCATACGCTTTGCTACAACACTTGCATCGATAATCGAGGTATTTATCAAAATGACAGCAAATTCATCACCGCCATAGCGTGCGGCAGTGTCGATTTGGCGGATGCATTTTTTTATTCTTTTGCTGATTTCCTTGATAGCCTTATCGCCGGCCCGGTGGCCATGGACATCATTAATCTTCTTAAGATTGTCAATATCGACCATAATCAGTGATATTTGACCGCCATACCTTCGTGAGCGCCAGAGCTCTTTTTCGAGAACTTCATAAAAAGTTTTGTGATTCACAAGACTGGTCAGGCCGTCCGTAATAGCTTGTCGCTGTGTTCTCTCAAAGAGCTTTATGTTGCCGATTGAGGCGCCGATCAACTGACTGAACAGCTCTATCAGGGCAATGTCACCTGCCTCAAAGCCAGTGCCATCCAACTTATCCGCCAGATTGAGCACACCAACGACCCTGTCCTGACAAATGAGTGGAACGACAGCACAGTTATTGGTCTGGTAATTATCGGCAAAGGCACGTTGTGATTTTTTAATTACTGGTTTTTTATGGGTGTCAATATCCGGAACCAATATCAGCTCTTTACTTCTAACCGCCATAACCATAAGTGGCGTGGGGGTTTTATTCAACGAGACTATTTTGTTAATTAGAAATGGATGATTGTGCTTATGCAGGTGCAGAATATTATTGGCTTCATCGAGTATATATAGCGAAGCAAACCTTACTCGCACCAATTTCGGAATGCTTGTAATGCAAACTTCGGCTACCCTGCCAATGTCAAGACAGTTTATCCTCCGAGCCAGAGGAGTTACCTGTTCAAGCAGCGAAATGCTGACATCAGGTTTTTCAGGGGTGTTTTCAGAGTTTTTATTGGTCCTATTCATAGTTGGACTGATAATCCTGCTTTAGCATATTCGTTTCATATAATGTCGTTCAATACCTCATATTCACAATTCTTTGTATCGGATATTTTCGCAATGATATTTGGGAAAAAGCGTTAGCTAAATGTGGAAATAATCCCGAATTTTCGAATCCTTAGCCGGAGGACTTGGGGAACAAGTCAGAGAAGAAACAATCAGGCATTTCAGAGCAGAGAAAAGATTTCTATCTTAAGTTAGGTTCTGTTGAGGCTCTATGGAGGAATTAGCGGGAGAAAAACTAAAAAAATTAGGATTTTTTTAAAAAACTCAAAAAAAAGTTGACATCCGATAAAAAGCATTTTACATTTTACAAAATGTAAAATATGTTTTATCTTCATCAGGTGCGACTTTGCTTGTGGTTTGATAAGAGTCATACCAATTTGTAGTTTGGATTTATCGAAGGGATTGGCAGTTAATATTAGCTGGGAGTGCTACTTTCGAGGCTATTGAAAAACAAACAGCATTGTGTGGCTGTGTCACCTTGTATGTGAATTTGTTTTTCACATGTCCTTTCGCTGTGATGCTAAGCTTAAGACAAACGGCAATAAATAATTGGAATTGACATTAACAAGTTTGAGCTAACGCAATTAACTTTAACTGGAAACGATTAAGAGAAAATAAATTACCTTATGAGAGAGCATTTTAACTATGCAATCAAAAGTTAAGAATGACACATTTAAGATACCTGTGAAGCTCTATCGAATTGGTGAGTTAGTCAACTACACTCCCTTTTCTCGACAAACTATTCATAACTACACGATAATGGGGCTTATTCGTGAAACAAAATGGACAGAGGGGGGACATCGACTCTACGATGAATCCGTATTCGAAAGATTATCACAAATAATGCAACTTAAGAAAACAAAAACTCTTATAGAAATAAGACGGATTTTAGGCAAAGAAAATACCGGCGGCCAAGAGACAGACCGGGACCTGGAATCTGTTAAAAATAATTAAAAAAACAGGACAAATACTTTTTCGCAGTAAAGGCGATAGCAGAAACAATTCAGTAAAAGACTATCTACATTGCTTTGCTGTAAGGATTCAAGGAAGAAATGGAAAGATCAAGGATGAGAGATTCAGTTCCGTGTTTCACAAGCTATCTTTCCTGCCCCCAGCCACTTTCTTCGGTCAAACTCAAGGAACGTATGAGGCAACAGGAAGGAGCCAATATGAATCTAACGTCACTGGTAACGGACAATATTACTGAATTACTGGTTAAGATAATTGAGTTTACATGTACTCGACAAAAAATAATTATCCGCAATATTACCAATATGGACAATCCCGGATTTTTACCTAAGAAACTGGCAGTGAATGAATTTTCCGGCCTACTCAACAACGCAATCAATGAACACATACAAAACCATCGACTTCTTCTGCGCGACACTGAAAGTATCAAATTCGGCACAAGCGGAAGCTTCGAAATTAAACCAACAGTGGATAAGCAGAGCAAATTACTTCTTGAAAAAAATCGAGATGAATATCTCGAAGAGCAGGTAAACAGGCTTCTGGAAAATTCACTTAATCAAAAAGTCGCAACAGAACTACTCAGACGGAAACAGGAACCTATATCAACCGATTATTGATTAGTAGCTATAGAAAATTGCAACCAAGAAAACAAATGACAACCGAAACGCTCTACTTACAACAAATAATGGAAAGCCATAAACGCCCGGCAAGCGTTTTAGCCATAACAAGTGGAAAAGGAGGAGTCGGTAAAACCAATATAACAGCTAATCTGGGGATATGTATGGCTGCATCAGGCAAAAAAGTCCTGCTTGTCGATGCAGACTTCTCGTTAGGCAACCTGGATATCGTTATGAATGTTACTAACAGATACAATATTTCGCACTTGATTTATGACGGAAAAAGTATCGAGGAAATCATTCATACCTGTCCAGAAGGCATTGATTTGATCTGTGGCGCATCCGGACTTGAAGAACTGGCCGACATCAATGAATTTCAGCGGCGGAGACTGCTTAAGGAGTTGTCTAAACTCCAGAATGATAACGATGTGATACTAATCGATACCGCAGCCGGAATTTCCAGGTCAGTCATCGGTTTTTGCCTTTCGGCCAACAATGTTTTGGTCGTAACAACACCGGAAGCTACAGCGATGACCGATGCATATGCAATGATTAAGGTGCTTGTCGGAAACAAGTTCACCGGGCAGATCAGTCTTATCGTAAATATGGCTCAGTCAATAGCAGAAGGTAAAAAGACGTATCAGAAGATAGCAAACGTTGCGGGACGATTTTTAAATGCCCATGTGTATAACGCCGGCATTTTGCTTAAAGACGAACAAGTGAGTTGTTCAGTTCGGTCACGAAAACCGGTTGTTTTAACTCATCCTAAATCGCAAATTACCTCATCACTTGCAGCTTTAGCGGCAAAATTGAGCAATAGTGAATCTTCCGGGGTTGGAGATGATGGCTTTTTTAAAAAAGTTGTTAACTGGTTTTTCTAAAGTTATTGGGAAAATAATCGATAAGTAAATTGAGATGGGCGCTCTGTTCGCCCATACAGAGGTGAAAATGCTGAAAACAGAACAAATGACATTGTTTATGGGACTCAACAGCCGGTTCTATAAAATTTGCTGAAATTATAAAAATCAGGGATCCCGAAAAACGGGGTATATTTCAAGGAGGAATCCTGTGAAAACCAAGCAAGAACTCACCATTGAAGAAATATGGGAACAGTTCCACAAAAGCCACGACGAATACTCTCGTAACCTTTTAATGGAACACTACAGGAATATAGTAAAATACAGTGCTGATCGACTCCACAGTAAATTACCTGATAAGGTTGAGCTGGATGACCTTGTCAGTGCCGGTATTTTCGGATTGATGGACGCTATAGACGCTTTTGATCCGGAACGAGGAGTAAAGTTCGAAACATACTGCTCACCCCGTATAAGAGGCTCCATTCTCGATGAGCTTCGCAGCATGGACTGGGTACCGCGATTAGTGCGTGCCCGTGCTCATCAGTTGTCAAAAGCGACACATTCTCTCGAGATACACCTTGGCCGCAAACCCACCGAAAAGGAAATCGCCGAAGAACTGGATATGGATGCAGATGATTTCAACAGACTTCAGCGGGACGCCAATGCTGTCAGCCTGGTATCTTTAGATACCAAATATGGTGATGGTGAGGGTGAAAAAGATATTCGCGAAATAGATATAATCAAGGACGAAAGAAGCAAGAATCCTGTCATCGAAGCCCAAAAGCGAGACCTCAAGAGCCTGCTTACGAAAGGGCTGACACGTGCGGAACGGCTGATTATCGTTTTGTACTATTATGAAGAGATGACAATGAAGGAAATCGGGGCAACGCTGGATTTATCCGAATCCCGGGTATCACAGATGCACTCGTCGATTATTTTACGTCTCAAGGCACAGATGAATACCCGAAAGAAAGAATTTTCTGTTGGGTAATCTTTTGTTCCTTACCTGTCGCCATAAAAGATAAACAATGCCATTTCTTGTGCGGTACCGGTCTTACAATTGGGATGCATACCCAAATCATTGCAGCTATCTCCCAGTCCTTTTAGAGTTAAGAATCGATAAAAGCGAAGAACATCTTTCATGAAAGATAATACTCATATTGATTTTAATTCCTTGAACGCTTATACTAATGCGGATTTAAGATGGAGATACAAAAAATGAAATTTACAAAGATGCACGGACTGGGCAATGATTATATATATGTCAATTGCTTCGAGGAAACAATCGAGAAGCCCGTACAATTAGCTCAAATCATCAGTGACCGGCACAAAGGAATCGGAGCTGACGGATTGATCCTGATCTGTCCATCAACAACTGCGGATGTACGGATGCGTATGTTTAACGCAGACGGTTCAGAGGCTGAAATGTGCGGAAATGGTATCCGTTGTGCAGCAAAATACGCTTATGAGCGTAAATTAGCCTCCGCTGGCGGGTCATTTTCATTGCCGGGTCAGGTATCTGACTGCTCCGCTTCATTGAATATAGAAACAGGTAATGGGATTTTGACAGTGGGATTAGCTGTTGACGATAGAGAGAAGGTTCAAAAAGTCTGTGTCAATATGGGCCAGCCAATTCTGACACCAAAAGATATCCCTGTAAATCTATCGGGCGAAAAAGCTATCGAACAGTCTATTGAAATCCTGAAACAGGAACTGCTGATGACCTGTGTATCAATGGGCAATCCACACGCTGTATTTTTCTGCGATAACGTAGATTTAATTGAACTGGAAAGACTCGGGCCTATTATAGAAAACCATACTCTTTTCCCAAACCGCATCAACGTTCATTTCGTTCAAATTGATGGTCCAACAGAATTTACAATGCGGACATGGGAGCGAGGCAGCGGAATAACGATGGCTTGCGGAACCGGGGCTTGTGCAGTCTGTGTAGCATCAGTACTTACCGGCCGGACGGAACGAATATGCACGGGACACTTACCGGGGGGTGACTTGAATTTAAATTGGTGTCAGGAAGATAACTGCGTCTATATGACAGGCCCGGCGGTGGAAGTATTCGAAGGCATCTGGGCTGAAGAGTAATTCTTATAAGCAAAGCCTGGGAGACCGGCAGAATTGCAAAGCCACACCATACTTTCCAGAAGCTAAAGCCGTGCCTTCGGCAGAGACGCGATCAGTCCTCAATACCCTGGCGAAACCTGAAATTCTGCCGCCAAATTCAAGCAAACCTTGTTTGGGTGGTATCGACAATTCAACTTCCAACAGACTGCCAGGCTTGAATGACGCATCTTTACTCTCAAAATACAAACCGCCTGTACCTACATTGACAGTACAGCCTGTATGTGTCCTCTCTGTTGTGGAACCAACTTCACGGAATGAAATATCATACTTGGCCCCAAATCGTTTATATTTGCGTCTTTCGTCTCGATCCATCGTATGCATCCTTGCATAAAACTACTCGACCCTCATCCATGGAAAAAACCAAATAGAAATATAATGCAAAATTCGTTCCAAAGCAAAGGATAACTTAATACCCCATTTTAACTTTTATAAATGCTTGCTCGACATCAAGTTAAATAACATTTTATAAGTTATATCTAAATACTTAACAACAACATGATTTGTAGCGTTGCGAAATAGCAACATCAGAAAGCAATTTTTCCCTTTGATTGTCGAATATTTGCACAGAACAAATTCTTTTAGTTACTTATTTTATAAAATGTTATGTTTCTTATTAAACAAGCAACCTTCTCAGTCCGAAAAAAGGAACGCGGGCGTTGTTTTTTTGCAACACACTCCCTTGACAATAATGGAGACCGGTTATATTATCGTGGCTATGCCAGAAAAATCAAACTTACAACCAAACAAATCAGCTCAAAATGGCGAGGAGCCCAATGCAGCAAATATCCACTCAGAAATTGACGTGCATAGCAAATCCATCATAAATTCATTACCGATAGGGGTGATTGTTTTTAACACGGATTTGAAAATTATCGAGACCAATCCTCAGGCAAAAAAGCTGATAGAAGTAAGTGATTACATAGATAAATCCTTAGCAAAAGGTACCGATGACAAAATATGGCTGGGTTGGACAGAACAATTGCAATCTGCGATTTCAAAAGGAAAAACATATCGATATGATGATGTAGTTTATACATTTAACGGTCACACAAAATTGCTGCGAATTATCTGCACGCCATTTAAAGAAGCTAACATGACAAATAATCATAGAGCAATCGCCCTAATCGAAGATGTAACTGAAAAGGTTAATATCCAAAGACAATCTGTCAACACTGAAAGACTGGCCGCTGTCGGCAAACTTGCCTCTAAGGTAGCCCATGAACTAAACGATCCTCTTGATGGGATTTTGCGATACGTTAATCTTACGATGAGAATTGTTGAAAAGGAAAACCTCGAAAAACCCAAAGAGTATCTCACACAATGCCGGAAGGGCCTTATGAGAATGGTACAAATCGTAAGCGAACTGCTGGAATTCTCTCGGAACACTTATACGCCTCTTGAATATACTTCAGTAGAACATATTATCGAAGATGCTGTTAAAACAATGAATTCCAAAGCAGAGGCTTCGAATGTTCAAATATTGCGTAATTACACTTCCGGCCTCCCACAAATCAGAAGCGGTAATCTTTTTCAAGTATTTTGTAATCTTACGAAGAACGCTCTGGATGCAATGCAGGACGGCGGGGAATTGAGAATCTCAACCCGAATGTCTTCGAACGATATGATTGCAGCCGAGTTCCGCGATACTGGAACGGGCTTACCCGCGGAAAAAACAGAAGCTATATTCGAACCCTTCTTTACGACAAAAGAAAAAGGTAAGGGAACAGGGCTTGGGCTGGCAATATGCAGGGACATAGTTACAAGCTATCATGGCCGAATAACGGCTGAAAACTGCCCAGAAGGTGGCAGCAGCTTCACGGTTTATCTTCCGGTGAGAAAGGATTAATAAAAGAAATATTAAGACGGATTGGAAAGTTATATGAAACAAAAAAATATTCTTATTATTGATGACGATAAAATTATTTTGGATTCCCTTTGTGAGTTCCTGAGACTTGAAGGATTTCGGACAAGCGGAGCTGAAACATTAAAGGGCGCCTTAGCCAAACTGGAACAGGAGTACTATAGTTTGGTCATTACAGACGTTAATTTGCCGGATGGAGACGGTCTTGAATTACTGGATATTATAAAGCAAAACCATCCTCAAACAGTTGTTATCGTGATAACCGGCTACGGCACAATAGAAAGTGCGGTGAAAGCCATCAAACAAGGCGCCCACGAGTACCTTACAAAGCCAATCGTCGATGACGAGTTACGGCTGGCTGTAGAAAAAGCCATAAAACAGCAATCACTTCTGAGCGAAAATGAGAACCTCCGACTCCAGCTCGAACAAAAATACCGTCTTGAGAACATAATCAGTCATAACTACAAAATGGCAAAGATATTCGACCTTGTTGAAGCGGTTGCCGATACCAAAACCACAATTCTGATGGCCGGTCCATCAGGAACCGGTAAAAGTATGTTGGCAAGGGCAATACATCACAGCTCGAGCCGACGCAACAAACCATTTATCGAGGTAAGCTGCGGAGCACTACCGGAAACTTTGCTCGAAAGCGAACTGTTCGGCCATGCAAAAGGCTCTTTTACGGGTGCTGTAAACAATAAAGAAGGCAAGTTCCTGGCGGCAGATCGAGGTACGATTTTCTTAGATGAAATTTCCAACGCTTCGGCTGCTCTTCAAGCCAAGTTTCTACGGGTTTTGGAAGACAGACAGTTTGAAGCGGTCGGCAGTAACAAAACTCATACAGTGGATACACGCATTATACTTGCTTCAAATCGCAAACTTAAGGAGGAAGTAGAACAAGGCAGATTCCGAGAAGATTTATATTACCGGATAAATGTCGTGACAATAGACCTACCGCCCCTTTGCGAGAGGGTGGGAGATGTCCGGCTGTTATGTGAACACTTTTTGCGAATTTATTCGACACAGCACGGCAAAAATAAACTCGGCATTACCGACGAAGCAATGGAATACCTGGAGCGCTACTCATGGCCCGGCAATATTCGTGAACTGGAAAATGTAATTGAGAGAGCCGCCCTGCTAAGTAAAAATAAGTTCATCGGCCTTGAGGACCTGCCAAACTCAATCAGGCAAGAACAAAACCTGCAGCAACAGACATACAAGCTGATGAGCCTCAAGGCGGCGTTATCCGGGCCGGAGAAAAACATTATCCAGCAAGCTCTTGAAGCAAATCACTGGAACAGGCAGGCAACCGCCAAAGCACTTGAGATAAACCGTACGACTTTATTCAAAAAAATGAAGCAATACGGCCTCTACGCTGAGGCCGAACGATTAGGTTTAATCTAAGAATTATGTGAACC
>JAVVFI010000095.1:0-14466 GCA_032250555.1 Sedimentisphaerales bacterium | reverse complement strand
AACCCGGTGTCCAGCTAAGAGCAGCATCCACAGCTACAGCCTCGCCTCCATCAGCCGGATCGGGGAAGTAGGCTGTCTTGGGAGGAACACTGAAGCTCCAGACATCACCTTTCCATGGACTGTTCGGCTCTGTATCATTTACCTCATCTATTCGCCAGAAGTAAGTTGTGCCCGGAGTTAAACCATCCGGAAAGGCAAATCCGGGAAAACCGACAACCATGAACGTCCCGCCCTGGTTGCCCTGGAATGTGCTTTCGGCTCCGGCATTCACATCGTCAAAATTATCGCCAAAATATACATCATGCGAGACTGCCTTAGGGCCGGGCTTCCATGAAATATTTACCCACGTATCCGGATAGAGATCACCGTCTTTCGGTGTTGGTCCCCAGGCTCTATATACTATCTCACCTTCCATAGCGCTGAGTAATTCGTTCTCCGACAAGGCATGGTCGTACATCCTGACATCATCAATCGCACCATTCCAATCCGAGCCCCATCCATCCGAGCCGATGAGGACAGGGGCTGGGCTGCTGGTAATTGTGCCCATTGGAGTCGAGCCGGTTTCTTCTCCATTAACAAAGCATTTCAGTGTTTCCCCATCATGCGTACATGCGATGTGGACCCACTCGTCTTTCTCCAGGTTTCTACCGACATAGGCCCAGGCCCTGGGCGTTGTATTGAACGTAAATGCCATGTAGGGCTGCGGGCTTCCCCAACCGTATCGAACCTGCCAGCTCCAACTGGGACTCGCTCCCATGTCCGCCTTACACATCGGCGCCGTCTCTAAACCTTGTCCCTCCGGATCATCGATACCAGGTCTAATCCAAAGGGCTATGGAGATCAGACTCGGGATGTCCAGGCTGGCATCACTGCCGCAATCGATGTGGTCTCCGCCTGTGAGGGCTGCGCCCGTGCCATTAAACATCATGGCTCCCCCTCGGATGCCGGCAATCCATGTCGGATCTTCCAGGTCGGGATTGTCCATGAGGGTCCCGTCGTTGCCATTGCCGCTCGAATCGATTGCAATTGTGCCGGAACCATCATCAAGGGTCCAATGACCAACAAGATCGGCGTGCACGCTGCCTGCCGCGCTCAGGACAAGAATAAAAGAAACCAGACAAATCAATTTCTTACACATAATAATCCTCCTGTATTGAAAGTTAAGATAACCATGATTTGGCCACACACCAAATCACTCGTTATTTTCGCTAAGCATTAAGATACTATTGATGTTATAATTACATATTGAAACCAGAAAATATCTTGGGGCTTATTACTGCCTCCTTCCTTTAAAAAACTGCTATATTGTTAATTGAAATGCAAAAAACTCACCAGCGAAGCGCAAAGTTCACATTAAAACTCAATGCTTCGAGTAATACGCATCCTCCTCTACTTGTACAATCACTGGAATGTGCCCGCTGGATGAGCCAATAACAAATGATGCCCGACTGCACAGGCACTAACTTCACTAATACTAACTATAGCAAAGAAACTGCTTTCCAGTCAAGGAAAATATCTCCAGTTATTCCTGCTTTTTAATTCCCTCAAATAAAATCGATACAGTTTTCTTCAATATCTTTACAGAGCAGAACAATCACCAAAATAATACGTATCGAAGCTCCATTGTCGTTTGGAAGTTCACAAACCCGGCGTATTTTATCGAAGTCCATTTAAAAAGGGACCTATACCGAATAATTCGATATAAGCCCCGAATTTATGCTAATTTGCTATATCAATATCACATTTTTAATTGCGAAACCACTCGACTTAAGGCACCGGTTCTGGTTGCAGTCCCGGATCCGGCTTAGACAAACGAATATCATCAAAAAAGACCGTGCCTGAACCGCCGGCTACCGGATTGTTCCTGTCACCGAAACCAATGGTAATAGTATTGACATTTGCAAGGTTCACACCCTGGTCGGCAAATAATTGGAGATCAATATTCCAGGCCGTCCAGGTGGCTTCCTGGGCGGCATTTGGATTATCGTTAGTGACCGCTGCGCTGCCGTTGAGAACAACATACATAGACTCAGCAGCATTAGCCGCGTCACCTCTAAACCAAACTGTCAATATACTCACACCTTCCTGTGTCCAGTCTCGCCGTGAACTTAATGTCTTAACTGCCTCGGATTTTCCTACAGCGTTGTCGTAGAAAAGCGGCATAGACTGTCTGCCGCTGTGAACGATAGTCTGCTCTGCAAAAGGAGCATTTGCATAACCAACGATAGAGCCGTTTATTGCCGGATTGTCAAATCCGTCCACCCATGCTAAATATATCCTGTTGCTGTCAGGCTCATCTTCATTAAGGTCATTATAGCTCTCAAAGTCGTCCACGGTAAGATAATCGGCTGCTGTAAAGCTCCAGAGCCTGCCTTTGCTGATAGTACCGTCCGTATTAAACTCATCGATTCGCCAGTAGTATGGCCCGCCGCCCCATTCGACGCCTTCGGGCGGATTATAGCTCGTAGCATTCTGACGTCCTCTATATATTCCTGTAGTATCGGATTCATCGGCATTATCTACGGCGTCCTTATCAATCCCGAAATATACATCGTGTTGAGCTGCATTATTCCCCGCTGACCAGCTCAAAGGTAATACCTGATCAATATCAGGTGTTGACCTGTTGGCCGGGCTTGCGTTCCATGCAACAGATGTGTCACCTCTCATTGCCTGCTGAATTTCATCTGCTGTCAGAACTTTATTGTAAACGCGCACGTCATCAATCATGCCATCATAGAACTGACCCCACTGATTGTTACCAATTTGGAATGGTCCTCCACCTGCACTTACTGCCGAACCATCCAGCCGTTCGGACACTGAGCCGTTGAGATAAAATATCACACCGCTGCTCTGCTCAGGCTCAAAAGTCACGGCTACGTGTTGCCATGTGTCAAGCTGCAGAATTGCACTGAAAGCATCGTGATCCAGAATTCCTGGCGTTGTAAACCTAAGGTGATCACCGCTGGACTTGAATGCATACGAGCCGTTCATCGCGACAAAACCTCGATCACCGCTGAGATTGCCCGGATTAACCCAGCATGTGATAGTAATCGCCTGTCCGACCTGAAGACTGTCGGGAGTACCGAATTCCAGCCAACTGTCACCATCGAACTCAAGTGCATCACCGTCTTGCCCGGCTACCCACTGCGGGGCGCCTTCGAAACTTCCGTGATTATCATGGCCCGACCAGTCAACAGCAGTCGTGCCTTGTCCTGCATCAAGTTTCCACCATCCTACAAGGCTGGGGTCGGTGATAGCTATATCGGGTAAAGTCGAAAAGCTCCAGACATCACCTTTATGCGTTGCGGCCGCGTCAAACTCATCGACTCGCCAATAGTAAGTCTTGTCCTTTTCAAGGGTCTCTATTGCATAGGTCGTATCTGACTGAGGAAGACCACCGGAGGCATTGTTAACATCATCAAAATTGTCACCGAAGTACACAGTATGCAGTTTCGAACCGAAACCGGCAAGCCAGCTAAGGGACGTATCTAATACTACAAATTTAGCTCTGTCGGCGGGTATCGGATTATAAGCAGTTCTTGGGGGAATCGTGAAACTCCATACATCACCTTCGTGTATCGTACTGCCGTCGGCCTCAACTTCATCAATCCGCCAGTAGTAAGTTGTCCCCGGTATCAGGCCGTCCGGAAAAGCGAATCCCGGAAAGCCGGCAACATAAAATGTCACTGCCTGGTTGCCCTGGAATGCCTCGGTAGCACTGCCGGCCACAGCGTCAAAATCGTCGCTGAAGTAAACATCATGTGAAGCTGCACCATATCCAGGTGACCAGCCAAGGCTTACCCATGTATCCTGATAAAGAACACCATCAACCGGGTCGGGCTCATGAGCTTTAACTTGCACAAGACCAGCGGCGCCGGCATGAGCAATAATATCAGCATCCGACAGGGCCCGATCAAAAACAACTGCTTCATCGAGAACACCATTCAGATGGTCGGCAGGACCGGCACCTCGCCCGCCAATCCTAAGCCGGGGAAGATCGACGGAGTCGGGACTTGTAGCAACCAATTGTCCATCGAAGAACAATTGTGTACCGCTGCCGTCGTTGCGCCAAACCAGGTGCATCCAAACATCCTGTTGTACCACCAGGTCGGTGAGAGTTAAATCTCCTTCCGGTGTGAACCGATAATCGGCAACCCCATATAGTGTAAATCCCGCCTCGCCATCTGCCGTCCAGCCGGCAAGCCGAATCGAAGTGGAATCGCCGTCATGCAGTGCTTGAGAGTCATTAGCA
Source organism: Sedimentisphaerales bacterium (assembly GCA_032250555.1). Taxonomy (GTDB): domain Bacteria; phylum Planctomycetota; class Phycisphaerae; order Sedimentisphaerales; family Anaerobacaceae; genus NIOZ-UU13. Next base: position 10,214 of record JAVVFI010000095.1, on the reverse strand, counting down.
GCCGGGGGTTTCGTAGTCTTGACGATATATTCAACAGTCCATGGGCCAGGCATATCCGCAGCGCCGGTAAAATTGGCACGGTTCGCACCGGTCCTTTCGAATCCCACGGCCGTTCCCGCACCCAGGAATCCCTCTTGGGCTAACGAGACGCCATCGTAGGTTCCGTTCAGCCCTTCACTGCCCGAATCGATACAATCACTTCCGGTCTCATTGAACTTATACCAATTAAGTGGATTGGCCCCGCTTATAGCAGCCTCCCATTCAGTAAGACCGGCCTGAGCCAGGCTGCTCATGGCCAGTATCACAATAGCTGATGCTAAATAAATCATTGTTTTAGACATAATAATGGTTCTCCTAAACAAATTAATATTCGATGCGAATTGACATGTAGAATAGTTTCACTTGTGAAACGAAAAGTAACAATCCAAATTCTGTGCTTTGCATAATACTAAAAAAATGCCTCCTCGTATTTATCAAGTTCGGGAGTTGTACTTGCACAAAAGCCCCCGATTGTACAAACACAAACCTAACTACGTTATTTATACCAAATCAACTGTATTGCCGTCAAGTTTAAAGCCTGCATGATTACCTGTAATTTTTTAAGATAGTAAATATTGCTCAATCAATTACCAATTATAAAGGTGTCTATACCGAATCATTCGATATAAGCCCCGAATTACTGCTAACTTGTTATATTAACCGCACAATGTTAATTGTGAGACAAATCCAGACTTAAGGCACCGGTTCTGGCTCCAGTCCCGGGTCCGGCCTATACAGCCGGATATCGTCAAAGAACATTGTTCCTGTTCCGCCTGCTTCAAGATTGTTCTTATCGCCTAAACCAATGGCTATATTATTAACATTTGCAAGGTCCACTCCCTGGTCTGCAAATGCCTGTAGGGGGAGAGTCCACTGTGTCCACGTATCTATCAAAGTTGCATCAGGATTGTCGTGATATACGGCTGTGCCGTTGAGAGCAAAATACATCGGCTCAGCGGAATTACTCAACATGCCGACATCCTGGTTAGTCCACTGAGGACTGACATCGGTGTTAGGAAAGCTGACATTGGAGAATACCCCATCGCACGTTAAAGCGGGTTCATGACTGGTTACTGCCAAGCCTATGTACATAGGCGTATCCATGGCGACTTGTATCAAATCAAATCTTGTCCATGTTGTTCCGTCATCTGAATGATACGCCCTGACAAGTCCGCCTGCTGTCCGCTCTAATTTTACCCACTGGGGTGCGGTAATTCCTTCTTCGAAAAATCTGTCTGTAACGCCGTCAGTGGCTGTACGGTACTGGAACCTTACACCGTTTTCAGGAGTAATGAACACTCCGATGTAACGCGAGTTCCCATCAAGCGTATCGCGAATCATCACACCCGCTTTGGCGAATTCCTGTGTGTTCTGAACACTATCCACCTTTGCGATAATCGACCCGGCGCCCGTGAATTCCCTGAAAGCAAAATGGAACTGGTCAGTATTGCCCCAGATATCAATACCGCTGCCGCTCAACGTATAGGTCCCGGCTGGCTCCTCCACGAAACCTCCTACATAAGCCGGATAACCTTTGAACCACAGTGACAATGTTTCAACACCTTCCCTCGTCCAGTTCTTTTCTGGATCGCTTAAAATCCTCTCAGCTTCTGAATACTTCATGTCGTTATCATAGAATAACGGCATTGACTGGTCACCTCCATGAACAATGTTCTGCTCGGCGGCGGGAGCATCTGCATAGCCGACAACAGAGCCGTTTGCCTCATTCTCCCACCCGTCCAACCATGACTCATATATAATGTCTGGCGAGTAGTCGTTATAGTCCTCGAAATCATCCACTACAAGAAAGTTAAGCGTCGTAAAACTCCAGACATCGCCTTTATAGATTGTTGAGTCCGGCGGTGCGTTGACTTCATCGACACGCCAAAAATAGGTCTGGCCGAATTCGAGAGGTTCTGGAAGAACATAAGTAGTATCTTCATGATCTTGACGTACTAATGCGTCCTGCCAGTTGGTTCTGCTGGCCTGGTTAACATCTTCGAAAACTGTACCGAAGTACACATCATGCTTAACTGCATAAGTTCCCGCCTTCCAGCTCAGCACTACATCCCGCGTTACTTCTTTCTGGCTGTTTGCTGGCTTCGGGCTGTAGGGCTCAGGTTGAGGCCTTATACCAAGCGCAAAGTTAATCGCTGCTTCCAGCAAAGCATAAGCATTTTCATTCCAGACAAGGTACGATTGCTCATCGAAACCAAGACAAACGCGAATGTCTGCTGCTACTCGCGGACTTCCATCTGCAGGAGGTACGGGAAGTTCAGCTCCCTTCTCATAAACAAAAATAACATCATAAGTCAGACCGTCGGCTAACGTGGCTGTTGCAATAACGGTAGCCTGGTCACCTACCATACCCTGACCAAAACGAGCTGCACCGCGATCACTTGCAAGGTCGGTAATAACGCTTACAGTCCCGCTAAGACCTGCGGCCAGAGGGTGTTCGGGTGCGACGATTTCTATCTCTGTTGTCGCCACATCCTGACCCGCGCCGTCGCCAAGTGTTAATCCCATCTCATCCCAGCCCCAGGCTTCGGTGATTACCATTGGTGTTTCAATCTCTGTGATTTCGGTCCTGATTCCTGCGGAACCTACCGATTCGGAAATAAACACCACATCTGCCGCCGCCGCAGCGATCTCTGTGGTTGCTTCGTCTTCATCATCATCAAAATATGTTACCGTATGTCCGAGCCCTTCAATAAAAGCCTTGAGCATATCATCCCCCGGCTTAGTCGCATCGTCCATCGCCGAGATAAACAAAACATCAGCCCCCAAAGTTGCAGAACTCCAAAGGCTAAGTGCTGCACCCAGGCATAATAAGGTCCTTACATATTTTTTTCCCAACATAATAATCCTCCTTCAAAAAATTAATATAAATCATGCTTTGAAATGTAAAATCGTATATGCAGCACAAAGTTTCCACACAACTCTGTCCTATAGGCAATAATTCCTCCTTGTAATGTAATACTGAAAATTGCGTCCGCAGGAAAATCAAAAGCAATAGATGCCCGATTGTGCGGACAAAGCTTTACTATCTCCCTTATACCAAATTATTCGTAGTTTCGTCAAGCAAAATCCATCGAATTATAAGTTAATACAGGGCTTGTGCAGAGTCTTTAGATATCATAGAATGTTCTGGTATTTCGTGAAAAAACATTGAAGTTTCTCAATAAACCGCATTTTATTCAGAAAGGAAAATCGAATGGCGGATTTTAAGAATGGATTGTTGACCATAATAGTTTTGGCTGTCTCTACGATACTAACAGGATGTGGACCGACTCAGCAACAGACATTAAATCCCATACAAATTACCGAAACTGACGAGGGCTTTATCATAACTGAGGCTGACGAAAAAATAATGTCCTACCAGCGCCTACACAAATCCATAAATGGAAAATTCCTGCGGGCTAACTACATACATCCTCTCTATGGCCTTGATGGTCAGATATTGACAGAAGACTTCCCAACCGACCACCCGCACCATCGCGGCATATTCTGGGCATGGCATCAGGTATGGCTCGGAGATAAAAAACTTGGTGACTCCTGGGCTACACAGGATTTTTTCTGGGATGTTTACGACGCTAAAATACTGGATGTAGATTCAAAGTCACGTGCTCTTCAGGTTCACGTTCTCTGGAAATCTCCGCTCTGGACCGATACAGATGGAAAGAAAAAAGCGTTCGTAAAAGAAACTACAACCATGCGAGTTCATCACGCCCAAAACGATATCCGAAAAATAGACTTCGAGATTAAATTGCTTGCTCTGGAAGATGACATGCGGCTCGGCGGCTCCGAAGACGTCAAAGGCTACGGCGGTTTCACGACAAGAATACCGTTACCCGATGGCCTTTCGTTCACCGGTACCGGCGGCCCCGTCGAACCGACGAACTTATCAGTGGAAGCAGGCCCCTGGCTGGATTTCACGGGCAATTTCGGTAACGATGGCAACACAAGCGGCCTGACTATACTCTGTCATAATTCTTCGCCCGGCTATCCCCAGCGATGGATACTTCGGAGAAAGGGCAGTGCACAAAATCCTGTGTATCCCGGCCGTCACCCGGTTGTAATGCTCCGCAATAAACCGGTCATTTTGCGTTATCGTCTATTAATCCACCGAGATAGACTCAACCGCGGAGAGCTTGATAAATTGCAGGCCGAATATAACAGCGAGCTTCTCCCGATTTTCGACGACAGATAAAAAAGCTCCCAAATTGCCTAAGCTGCTCAGTTATCATGTTATTAGCTTGAAAAAATGGGTATTTTTGAAGAATTTCTATCAATTTTTTGCCCGAAAATCGCATAATTTATAGCAATTTACGATTATTTCAGGCGAATTTCTCCTCATTTTTTATGTTGTGTATATAATCTTGTCGGTCATATTTTCTCAAATAAACACTGTAATTGTTCGAATAAAGGGCAAAATGTTCTTGGCTTTTAAATGCCGTTAGTGTAAAATATAAATGGAAGTGTTCTTTACTTGTTTGACAAAGGATAAAGCTTGTTTTCTGATGAGGGCAATTAAGATGAAAAGCTTTTTTTATTGGACATTAGTAATATCAACAGTAATAACCTCGTTTTGTTGGGCTGCACCTGAGCCGGCTATTGTGCCTGCTATGGGACAGTGGACCCTACAGACGGAATTTACTCATCCACAGCAAATTGTTCTGACCCGATCTTCTGACAAACAGCCGGTTCGGTTCTGGTACACGATCATTACGCTTACAAACAATACCGATGAGGATGTTGCTTTCTATCCTAAATGTGATTTGATGACTAATACCTTCCAGGTTATACCGGCGGGCAAAGCTGTAAGCCCGGTGGTTTTCGAACAAATAAAAAAGCGTCACAAGAGCAGGTACCCGTTTCTTGAGCTTTTGAGCAAGTCTGGAAACAGGATTCTTCAGGGTGAGGATAACACTAAAGATATCGCTGTTATTTGGCCTGATTTTGATAATAAAGCTAAGAGTGTAAAGGTCTTTATAGCAGGTCTGAGCAATGAGACTGCTGCAATCAACCATCCGGTGGCAAAGGATGATTTCGGAAATCCGCTGAAGGTTTTCCTGAGAAAAACCCTCGAATTAAATTATGAATTTAAAGGCGATCCTGCCCTCAGATCTGGTACAACCTTAACTTATAAGGGAAAACGCTGGATTATGAGATAACCTTCATATCCGGAATTGTGAATAGCACCCGGTATTTCACGTAAAATACCTCATTTATAGTATATTGAATCCTGTATTTCATATCTGTGTCTGGGCGTTTGTATAGAAAAATCCCCAGATTTTCCTCCAAAGTTGCTCGAAAATTGCCTTTTTGCAAAAAAAATGAAAAAAAGCTTGATATTTTAAAACGAGCGTTTTAATCTTTCGTATAAAACAAGCGTTTAGAAGCTTTGTATAATATGGTTTCACAAGACAAAAAATCAAACGGCAGTACTGATAAAGGGGTTCGGGATAGATTGTTCGACTCAGCCGAGGAACTTTTCTGCGAACAGGGTTTCGAGGGTACAAGTGTTAGAGATATTGCCGCCTCTGCCAGGTGCAACATTGCATCGGTGAACTACTATTTTGGCGGGAAAGAGAAGTTGTATCATGAGATTTGGCGTCGTCACCTGATTATGATGCGCGATACACGCATTGCAAGTATCGACAAAGTAATGTCTCAAAATGGCGGCAAACCTAAACTTGAAGATTTGCTCAAGTCCTTTGCCGAAGCATTTGTTGGATCACTTGTAGATGAAAGCAGTGCTCAACGGTTTTGTAAGCTTATAGCCCGGGAATGGATTGACAATCATTTGCCGGTCAACATGTTTCTTGAAGACATTATGATGCCAACTTTAAATGCCATGCGCATTGCTCTGGTTAGGATTTGTCCCGGACTTGATGAATCGAAAATTCCATTGATAGTAGTTTCTATTGTTGGCCAGCTCCTGCATGTGCTTCATGTAAAGGCTGTTTTTCAGCAGATTGATAATACAAACATGCCAAAATTCGATTTGGCCCAATCAATTGACCACGTTGTTAAATTCTCCACTGCCGGTATTCGAGGCTATATTGAGGGAAAAAAAGAATGAGAAAACAGATAGTGTTAATTTGCGGTTTATTTTTTATTGTTGTTCTGACAATTCTTTCCGGTTGCATGGTAGGGCCCGACTATTCCAGACCCGAAACCCCGGCCCAGACATCAGACGGTTATTACAACGCCGCAGCACACGAACAGGACATTAACGATTTTTCAGATGTTGATAAATGGTGGGAGCAGTTTGGTGACCCGACAACTGCAACGCTGGTTCGTGAGACTCTGGAAAACAACTATAGTCTCAAAGCGGCGGCGGCAAGAGTCCTGCAGGCTCAGGCTGCGCTTACTGAAATTCATGGCCTTAGACTACCGGACGTCTCTTACAGCCTGAACCGTGACAGAAGTAAACGTTCCTTCAATTTTGGCGGATTAGGCGGCGGGGGGCGATTCACCGTTATGAGCACAACCTGGCAGCAGAGTATTACTGTTGCTTATATACTGGATTTGTTCGGTAAGCTCAAACGGTCGGAGCAGGCCGCATGGGCCGAGCTGCTGGCAACCGAGGCAAATGAGCAGGTTTTGATTAATTCAATGGTAGCCACTGTAATAAACGCAAGAGTTAATATTGCAATTCTCCAGCGTCGTTTGGCTATTGCACAGGCGAATACGAAAAGTCAGCGAAAAACCCTGGAAATTGTTGAGCGGCGTTATGAGCAGGGGCTTGTCGGTCCTGTTGATATAAGGCTGGCACGCGAGAATCTTGCTCAGTTGGAAGCGATTGAACCGGTTATTGAATTATCCCTGATAACAGCTCAAAATGCTCTTGATGAGCTTTTGGCTCGTCGGCCCGGCTCATCGGATAAACTGCCTCAAACTTTAGGGGATTTACCGAATTTGGGACCTGTGCCTGTTGGGCTGCCTGCTTCCCTTCTGGATCGCCGGCCGGATATAAGAGCGGCTGAGTTTTTGCTCAGAGCATCGAACGAGAGGATCGGTGTGAGCATCGCCCAGCTTTATCCGGATTTAACTTTGACCGCCGGTTACGGTTACTCAGATGATAAATTTGAGAACATTTTCAAATATGATAGAACTGAAATGTATTCCGCGATTACGTCTCTTATTCAGCCTATCTTCAGGGGCGGACAAATAAGGGCCCAGATTGATGCCGCTGAGGCGCGATATGCGGAATTGGCGGCAAATTATGCCGGTACGGTTCTGACTGCCATGCGTGAAGTTGAGGACGCCTTGATTACAGAGCAGATGCTGCAGACACAGCTCAAACACACTCGGATTCAATTCAGAGAGGCCAGCGCCGCAGAGGACCTTTCTAAGCAGAGATATGAACGTGGCGTTGAAGGAATATTAACCGTGCTCGAATCCGAACGAAGACGCAGAATATCTGAACAGGAAGTGATTATTCTAAAGGGCAGGATTTGGACTAACAGGGTTAATCTTTTCCTCGCTCTTGGCGGTGACTGGGATTATCAGGAACCATCTGAAGAACAGGTCGCGTTAAATAATTAATATAAAACGATAAAAAACGGGAAGTGATCTTATGAAAGCAATCGAAGAAAATAAAAAAAAGCCCTCGGGCCTGATACAGTTGCTGCTTGTCGTGGTCATTATAGCTGTAGGTATTGTTATTGCTGTTGTTTTTATCAAGCTGAAAAAACCACCTCAACGGCAGGAACAGATAGTTCTTGCGCCATTAGTAAAAGTTGAACGTCTTGATCGAAGGGACATTCAAATGATTATTCGTGGCTATGGAACTGTCACTCCCAGGCTTCAGGTGGAAATCGTTCCACAGGTTTCCGGCAAGGTGGTCTGGGTTAATCCGCAATTTAGAGCAGGGGGATTCATTAGGCGCGGCGAGCTGATACTGAAAATAGACCCTCGCGATTATGAATTATCGCTCCGCCAGGCCAATGCCGCAGTCGCGGAGGCCCAGGTCATGCTGGATCTGGAAAAGGCGGAAGCTAAAATTGCTAAAGAAGAATGGCAGCAGCTTCACCCGGGCCAGGAGCCGGACTCGCCGCTGGTCTTTCGAGAGCCCCAGATACGTCAGGCACAGGCAAGGCTCGAATCGGCTGAAGCGGGATTAGCTACCGCCAATCTGAACCTTGAAAGGACACGGCCTTCCCTGCCCGTCGATGCTGTGATAATGAATGAAAGGGTTGACCTTGGTCAATACGTGATGTTAGGTCAATCCGTTGGTGCTGCCTATGGAATCGAATCAATGGAAATAGAGGTACCTCTTGAAGATAAAGAATTGGCATGGTTTGCTGTTCCCGACAATACGGTTTCAGTCAATAACGCCCAAAGCCCTCAAAAAGGTGCGATTGCACGGGTTTCGGCAAAATTTGCCGGAGAAGAGAAATGCTGGTCCGGATATGTGGTCAGAACTACCGGCCAGGTTGATATAACATCGAGGCTTATATCGGTTGTTGTTGAAGTGTCCGAGCCGTTTAAGGATTCGGGTTCCACTCCTCCGCTTTTACCAGGTATGTTTGTAGAAGTTGCAATCGAGGGTAATATTCTTAAGAACGCAATCGCTGTGCCCCGGGATGCAATGCATAATAATAACGAAGTGTGGGTGGCAAAAGATGGCCAATTAGATGTCCAGCCGTTGGATATTGTCCGGGCCGACAGGGATTTCGCCTACGCTGATTCTGGCCTCAATGACGGAGATATGATTATTGTCAGTTCTCTTGATACGGTTATTGAAGATATGAAAGTCAGGATTCAGACTGAAGACGAAACCTCAACTACATTTGCTGAGGTAGTGGAAGATCAAACCAAGGCTCCCGAAATAAGGACAAAGTAAATGAAAGATTTAAGTAAAATAACAAATCTCGGTGAACGCCCGGACCGAAAGCGCAAAGGTCTTCTCGGCTGGTTTGCTTCCAATCATGTAGCCGCGAATTTGTTGATGTTTTTAATCATTATCGCGGGATTGCTTGCAATTTTTTCAGCCAAGATGGAAGTCTTTCCGGAGTTAAGTCTCGATATGATAAACATCCTTGTGCCTTATCGAGGTGCTTCACCTGCGGACGTTGAAGAGGGTGTCTGTCTGAGAGTTGAGGAAGCCATAGCGGGAGTCGATGGCATAAAACGCATGACTTCTACCGCCGCCGAAGGGGCCGGTTCGACGCTTGTTGAAGTTGAGGAATATGCAAACGCGAAAGAGGTGCTCGATGATATCAAGGCGGAAATTGACACGATTATAACGTTCCCTGTGGAAACCGAAAAACCCATAATAACGGAACTCAAGACACGTCATAAAGTAATCTCAATTGTTGTATATGGTGATGTTACCGAGAAAACACTGAGAAAAGTCGCCGAGCAGATTCGTGACGACCTGACTGTTATGGATAATATCAGCCAGGTCGCCATATCCGGTGTAAGGCCTTATGAAATTTCAATTGAGGTTTCAGAGGAGAATTTGCGGCGCTATAACCTGAGCTTTGAAAAGGTATCCGGGGCTGTAAGGGATTCGTCACTCGATATACCGGCCGGCTCGGTTAAAACCACCGGCGGAGAGATTCTCGTTAGAACAAAGGGGCAAAAATATGTCGGCTCCGAATTTGAAAAAATTATAGTCTTTACCAGGAACGATGGTACAAAAATAAGACTTTCCGATATTGCCACCGTTAAAGATGATTTCGAAGATATTGATCTTCATGCGAGATTCGACGGCAAAAGGGCCGCTTCTGTGCAGGTATCGAGGATAGGAGAGCAGGGCGCCCTTGACATAGCTGATACCGTTAAAAAGTACATTGAAGAAAAGAGAGCTTATTTACCTGAAGGGATTTCGATTTCATTATGGGAGGATGACTCGGAAGTCCTCAAATCCAGAATGAATCTCCTTAAAAGGAATGCGTATATAGGCCTGGTTCTTGTATTTATTTGCCTGACGTTATTTCTCAATTTACGTCTTGCATTCTGGACAACTATGGGCATACCGATATCTTTTTTGGGCGCCTTTTACTTCCTGCCGCACTTTGATGTTTCGATTAACATGATGAGCCTTTTCGCATTCATTATGTCACTTGGCCTTGTGGTCGATGATGCAATTGTAGTCGGTGAAAATATTTTTGCATACCGGCAGGCGGGAATGGAACGTACCGAAGCGGCCATAAAAGGTG
>JAVVFI010000094.1:0-14507 GCA_032250555.1 Sedimentisphaerales bacterium | reverse complement strand
TTGGTGAATGGAAATATGTTTTTGTATTTAGAAATGTAGACGGAAAAGAAGTCTCTGGAAGTGGCGTTTTTAACTGTGTGAAAGGACGAAAACCTAATCCTGGATTTGTCCGGCGGCATCCGGCAAATCCTTTTCGGTTAGTCTTTGACGATGGCAGTTCGTATTTTCCCATCGGGCTTCAGGACTGCTGGGGTGACAATTCGGGCAGTGGTTCTGTTTTGGACCAATGTTCAATGGAAGGACCTTTTCGGACCGACCGGAAAGAATCCTCACCTTTGCCGCCCGGGCCTCTTTTTGTACGCGGCCCATCCGAGAATCCGCAGAATGCGGATGTGTATTTCCGATATTTTTCACAATGTGGTTTTAACCTGTATCGCTTCTCGCAACAGAATTGCTCTTACCAGATTTATAAAGATCTGGACAACTATCTTGTCCAGGAGGGTGTTATGACGGATGAATTACTCCGCTGTGCCCGCAAGTATGGCTTTGGTATTTTTTATGGGATCTTCGGCTATAAAAAAGTTTTTAACGATGACCCGTACAATAAAATCGGTATGTCTAAAGTTAAAAAGTTTATAAAGTACAGTGTTGACCGGTGGGGGGCTTATGTGGATTTCTGGGAATTTCTTAACGAGCAGAAGGCTGACAGTCGCTGGTATGAAATTATGGTCCCTTATATCAAATCGATTGATCCGTATCATCATCCTGTTACTACAAGCTGGGAACGACCGGAGCTTGAAGGAATCGAAATCAATGCACCGCACTGGTATCAAAGAGAAAACGAGCTTGAATCGGACACAGTTACTGCTTCAAGGGCCAGAAACTGGAAGAAGTACAATATGCCTGTCGTTGTTGGTGGGCAGGGCAATCATATTGATAGGCGCAAGCCTCAGCCTCCGGGTGTTGGCGGTGTATGGGATGACTGCTCGGCACTGCGGATGCGCATTCGAAACTGGACAGCCTTGTTCAATGAGATTTCCTTTATTTTCTGGAACACCAGTTACGCCAGGGACGGCCACTTTATGAATATCTGGCTCGGCCCGAAGGAGAGGGAATATGTAAGAGCTATGCAGGATTTTGCATATTATCTCGATAAAGATGTTCGCATGGTTCCCGTTAAGGTTTCGCAGCCAAAGGCCGTTCATGCTTATGGCCTGGCTTCGAAAAAGTGTGCCGGGGTATATCTGCATCACTTCAGCAACCACACTAAACCGCTCAATGGTCTCATAATTACTCTTGATATTCCGGCCGCCGCCAAAGGGTACTGGTACTGCCCTGATAACGCTGCGATTCTTAAAACAGTTGATTTCTCAGCGCGTACCAACAGGCTTGAAGTTCCGGAATTTATTGTGGATATTGCATTTCTTGTTACTCAGGCCGGGCCTCCGGATATTGATAAGGACGGCAAGCCTAACAATATCGATATGGACGATGATGGAGATGGTGTTCCTGATAAGGAAGATGCCTTTCCTTTGGAACCACAGGAGTGGCAGGACAAGGATGGAGATTGGATTGGCGATAATCTTGATGCCGACGATGACGGCGATGGTGTAGCCGATGATTGGAATAAAAACGGTGTTCCCGATCATGAGGAATTAGATATAGACGGCGACAGAGTGGATAGAGCTAAGTCTGTTCCATGGGATGTTTTTCCATTGGACCCCAAAGAGTGGCGTGACACCGATGGTGACGGTATAGGTGATAATGGCGACCTTGATGATGACGGAGATGGATATAACGATAAAGAAGAAATCAAACTCAGAACCGATCCTTTGGATAAATTGAGTTTTCCGAATTAATCTTAGGTTTGAAAAAAATGCTCGAAAGGGTATAATGATTGTAGTATTTCTTAGAATAATTAGATTAATGGAGGCCGACCATGAAATCATGGCTTAATCGTCGAAGGTTTATTAAGAAGTCACTCTTAACTTCCGCCGGTGGCGCAATATCAATGCAAATAGGCTCAGGCAGGGTACTTGCACAGGGCATGTCAAAACAATCTATGAATAGGCCTGCACCCGGGGTCGATTTGCCTAAGGGGAAAATCGGAGAGCTTAGTGTCAGCCGTTTATTGCTGGGTGGCAACCTGCTTACGCACTTTACCCACAGCCGCGATTTGAAATATGTCTATAATCTGACGGCGCATTATAACACAGAGGAAAAAATACATGAAACTATGGCAATCGCCGAAGCCCATGGCATCGATACGCTTGTCATACATACAGCGCCCGGAATTCTGAGCACGCTGAAGAAATACCGCCATCAAAAGGGCGGGAAGATAAAATGGATTATATGTCCTACAGCTCCTATCGAGGGGCAAATGGAAGCCTATGCCCAGCAGGTTCGCATGCTTGCCGATGAGGGGACTGACGCTATTTATCTTTGGGGTGTGCGGTCGGACAGCCTTGTCGCTCAGGGCAAAATTGATATGATTGCAAAGGCTGTGGAAATCGCAAAAGACCAGGGAGTGCCCTCAGGGGTCGGGGCGCACGACCTAAAGGTAATAATGGAATGCGAGAAGAATCAAATCGATACAGACTTTTATATCAAGACATTCCACCATCACAACTATCCTACTGCACCGAAGCCGAATGAGCTGAACAAAGTAATTGCTGAAGTGCCGGGTTACTGGTGCAATAATCCTGAGAAAGTATCCGATTTTATGAAGACCGTAGAGAAACCCTGGATAGCTTTCAAGGTCATGGCTGCCGGTGCTATACCACCCAAAAATGCTTTCCGATACGCCTTCGAAAAAGGCGCCGACCATGTACTTGCGGGAATGTTCGATTTTGAGATAGCCGAGGATGCTGATATTGCAAAAACGGCAATGGCCAACCTAAAGAGAACTCGTCCGTGGAGAAGCTGATACAGTGTGTCGAAAATGAAATGCCGTTCTTCCTATGAAGATTTATATAAAGCTATTATTTACGACACTGTTCTGGGGTGGCGCATTTGTTGCCGGTAAGGTTGTTTCCCAAAACGTAGGGCCTTTCTCAATAGCATTCCAAAGATTTGCAATTGCCTCGATATTGCTTATATTGCTGACCTGGCAAATTGAAGGTAAGCTGCCCGCACTTAAAAAATTTCAAATTTTACCTGTTATTCTTTTGGGGATGACGGGTATATTCACATACAACGTTTTATTCTTCAAAGGACTCAAAATAATTGAGGCGTCCAGGGCATCGCTTATAATTGCAACTTGTCCGATATTCATAACCATCTTCTCGGCTATTTTCTTAAAAGAAAAAATCAGCCTTATCAAGGCCCTTGGGATTATCATCTCCATATGCGGAGCAATAGTAGTAATCTCAAAAGGAAACATAAGCAGGATATTCGAGACAGGTCTGGGCCGGGGGGAACTTTACATTTTTTGCTGCGTCCTCACCTGGGTCGCTTATTCGTTGATAGGCAAGACAGTTATGAGACACCTTTCTCCACTTGCTTCTGTGTCATACTCGGCCATAGTCGGGGCCGTCGCTTTATTTATTCCCGCCTGCTTTGAAGGATTAATCCGAAATATCGCAAATCAATCAATGCTTGACTGGTCATGTATCAGTTATATGGGTATATTTGCAACTGTCATCGGATTTGTATGGTATTATCAGGGCGTGCAGCGCCTTGGCCCGACGAAAACCGGTTTGTTCATAAATTTCGTACCTGTCTTTGCTATTATTTGTGCTTTTATTATCCTGCATGAGCCAATCACCATCTCCCTTGTAGTCGGGACGGCATTGGTCATATCCGGCGTGTATCTAACTAACAGAACCACCAATTAAGAGTGTTCTCCTTTGACTTGAGGTTTTTTGTTTATTATTATCTCCTATGATTTGAAACCGGAATAATCGGTAATACTAATGAAATTATCCAAACTTCAATTATACACCAAAGTTTTGATAGGATTGATGGCAGGTGTGCTTTTTGGTATGCTTGCTGGTCAATTTGGATTTTCTGATTTTATCGCCAGCTATATTAAACCTATCGGCTCGGCATTTATTAAATTGATTAGTATGGTTGTAATACCTCTTGTCTTTGCCTCTCTGTTAGTAGGTACATCAAGTCTTCACGATATCAGGAAGTTGGGTCGTATCGGTGCTAAGACTATGGCTTATTATCTGTGTACGACAGTCATTGCTATTTGTATAGGTTTACTTCTGGCGAATACTTTAAGGCCGGGAGCTGGTCTTTCAGAGAAAACACGAACTGAATTGATTCAAAGCAGTCCGGAAGAATCAGTTACCCCGATGGATACGAACCTTAAAAAACCGACGATTACAGATATTCTTTTGAATATTATTCCAATAAATCCAGTCAGAGCGTTTGTTGAAGGCAGGATGCTGCAGATTATTTTCTTTGCTTTGATGACAGGGATTTGCCTTGGTTTAATTCCATCCGAACGAAGCCGTCCTGTAATAGATTTCTTCGAAGGTGTTAATGATGTAATAATTAAAATGGTGCATATTATTATGAAGCTTGCTCCTTACGGAGTATTTGCACTGATATCAGCAGTAGTTGCGGATTTTGGACTGGATGTTCTTTTTGTTCTTATTAAGTATTCATTGGTGGTTGTAGTAGGGCTTGTTCTTCATGTTGTGATTGTTTACTCTTTAGCGATAAAGATATTCAGTAAACAAAAAGTAAGAACATTTTTCAGAGGTATTCGCCCGGCCCAGTTGATCGCTTTTAGCTCTGCGTCGAGTTCGGCAACTTTACCTGTAACGATGGAATGTGCCGAGAAAAATTTAAACGTCCCCGGGCAAATTGCCAGCTTTGCTTTGCCGTTGGGAGCTACCATAAATATGGACGGTACCGCTCTTTATCAAGGAGTATCTACCGTATTTATTGCTCAGGTATATGGTTTGGGCCTCAATCCGATGCAGCAATTGACGATTGTTCTTACCGCTGTGCTGGCTTCCATTGGTACTGCAGGAACACCGGCGGCGGGAGTTATTACTTTGGCAATCGTACTCAAAAGTATCGGAGTACCGTTGGAAGGCATAGCCCTCATTATGGGTGTGGAGCGGATATTGGATATGTGCCGTAGTGTGGTGAACGTTACGGGTGATGCCTCATGTGCCGTGGTAGTGGCTTCAAGTGAAGGTGAACAAGGTAGTCAACTAATTTGACAGGAAAGTAAATATGTTTGCAAAGAAGACATTTGTCAGGTTATTTTCAGTTGTTGCTGTTTTTGTATTCTGTCTGGCAGTGCTCGCAGAAAGATGTGATGCATGTTATTCCATTGTAGCCGGTAAAAAGGCTTCGGTCGATGGATGCGTTATTATGGCTCACAACGAAGATGATGGGCCTCCTCAAATTGTAAATCATCACAAAATCCCGCGCAAAACACACTCATCCCGAGAAACAGTAAGGCTTCGCAACGGTGGCCAATTAGCTCAGGTAAGTCAAACATGGGCTTATATCTGGTCGGAAATGCCGGGTATGCTTTTCTCGGACAGCTATCTCAATGAATGGGGTGTTTGCATTGCTTCGGACAACTGTCCTTCACGCGAAGATAAGCCTGAAATTACTGACGGCGGAATAGGCTATATGTTGAGACAATTAGTTGCACAGCGGGCTAAAACGGCTCGTGAAGGTGTCCAAATTGCTGGAAAGCTGGTGGAGCGTTTCGGCTATATTGATTCCGGCCGGACATATATCATCTGTGACCCGGATGAAGGATGGCTTTTCTGTGTAGTCAACGGAAAGCACTGGATGGCTAAGCGCGTCAGTGACAATGAGATTGCTATGGTGGCCAATACTTATACGATACGCCGGATCGACCTTTCTGATAAAGGCAATTTTCTGGCATCAAAGGATATCATTACATATGCTGTTTCGAGGGGTTGGTATAATCCAGAGAAGGATGGCCCGTTTGATTTCGCTGCTGTTTATTCTAACCCTAATTCCGCTTCTAATTATTCCAACTTTGGCCGACAGTGGAGTGGCTTCAATTATGTTGCCGCCAAAGCCATCAAGATTGGCCCAAAGCTGCCTTTTTCAGTAGTGCCAAAACGAAAGGTAAGAGTTGCTGATATTATGCAGATTCTACGCCACGATTATAAAGGAACAGTAATTGAGGCTTCATCACCGAATAGAATTCCACAGGAAAGCGGCACACCCATTTGCAATGATGGAACCCAGACCAGTTTCGTTGCTCAATTGCGAAAGGATAAACCTCTGGATATCGGTTTGGTTTACTGGATGTGCTTGTCTTCGCCTCGGACTTCGTTTTATATACCTTATCATTTTGGCATTTCTGATTTTCCCGCAGGCTTGTCCATGGAATCACAACGACCGTCGAAAGCTTTCTTTAACGAAAAGCTCAATCGCCCATTTCAAGCTGATCCACTGAAAGGTTTTTGGATGTTTTCTAACTTTCGTAATAACCTTTCTGGTGCTTCCGCTGAAACAATAACCTCGGTAAAAGCTCTCGCCATACAAATCGAGAATGATGCTTTAACTATACAAAGACCTCTTGAAGAAGCTGCTCGCAGGCTATATACAAGAGATAAAACTGCGGCCATTAAAATTTTGACGAACTATTCCAACGGAATTTACCTGTCCGCTATAGAGGCGATGCAAAAAGTTTTATCCCAAAAGTAATTCAATGATTAAATAAATAATGTTAGTATCAAAGACAATATTGTAAAAGATAGTTATTTATACGGCAGATAAATTATGAACAAGAGTATAAATATAATTTCCTGGATTACAATTGTTGTGATGACGGTTTTAGTTGTCGGTTGCCGAAAACAGGCTAATACTTTAATGGATACTGAAATGAAGAAAAAGGCAAATGAATTAGCACAGAAATACATGATTGTCGATACTCACCAGGATGTACCTTATCGTCTTATCAAAAAGATGGAGGATATTTCGCAGAGAACCGAAAAGGGGGAATTCGACTATCCAAGAGCTCGGCAGGGAGGGCTCGATGTGGTCTTTATGGCTGTTTATATTCCCCCTGAATACGAAGAAAAAGGCGGAGCCAGAGATTTTGCCAATATGATAATTAAAACAACTGAAGGTCTGGCTCAAAACTGGCCTGATAAGTTTATTATGGCCGGATCGGTTGCAGATGTGAAAGAGCAGTTCGGTGATAATAAAATATCCATTGTTATGGGGATGGAAAATGGCTCACCGATTGAAGGCAATCTTGACAACTTAAAATACTTTTATGATCGCGGAATCCGTTATATAACCCTTGCGCATTCCAAGTGCAATCATATTTGCGATTCCTCTTTTGATGAACAGCGAAAATGGAACGGCCTGAGTCCTTTTGGTGTAGAAGTTGTCTCTGAAATGAATCGCCTGGGGATGCTCATAGATGTTTCGCACGTTTCAGATAAAACGTTCTATCAGATAATGGAACTTTCAAAAGCGCCTGTAGCAGCCACGCATTCATCATGTCGCCATTTTACACCCGGCTGGGAACGAAATATGGACGATGAAATGATAAAACTCTTGGCTGAAAAAGGGGGCGTAATTCAAATCACTTTCGGCTCTATGTTTGTGAGTGAGCAAATCAACAAGGCATATAAAGACCGCAAAAAAAACGTGTTGGATTATATTGAAGCTAATAATCTTCAAGGCGAAGCGAGAGATGAGTACTTCGAAAAATATGCGAAAGATAATCCTCTTGGTGAAGCTGATATTTCAGATGTTGTTGCCAATATTGATCACGTTGTTAAGCTGGTTGGAATTGAGCACGTCGGTTTGGGTTCCGATTTCGATGGTGTTGGAGGTCAGCTCCCTGTCGGCTTGAAAGATGTTTCCTGCTATCCGAACCTTATCTACGAACTTTTGAAAAAGGGTTATTCTGAAGCAGATATAAAGAAGATTTGTTCCGACAACTTTCTGCGTGTATGGTCGGATGTCGAAAGAACTGCTCGTGAACTTCAGTCGGGTAAGTAGTTTGGGTTGTAGCTTTTTTCATTCAGGCCTTTAATCCGCTGAGAT
Organism: Sedimentisphaerales bacterium; assembly: GCA_032250555.1. Taxonomy (GTDB): domain Bacteria; phylum Planctomycetota; class Phycisphaerae; order Sedimentisphaerales; family Anaerobacaceae; genus NIOZ-UU13. Next base: position 6,551 of record JAVVFI010000094.1, on the reverse strand, counting down.
CCACTTCAAGTTTTTTATTCTCACGGATTATCTCTTCCCAGGTAAGTTTGGTGTTTCTTTCTGCAGCTTCCCGTCCAAGAATGGCTGATAGAGTGGAGTTTACACTTGGTTCTACCGTAGAATTCTCATATATGCCGTTCGAGACGCATCTATAGAATGTATCAATATTTCTCTCTGCGCCGCTCGTGTAGAGGTTTACCACTTCTCCTCCACGGTATCCGCCTCGATTGCCGAGTATGCGCACAAGTCCCGTATATCCGGTTTCAAGATAACCGTCTCGCCCCTGAGCAAAACAATCACAACGAAACTCGAAGCGGTTCTTGAGATGCTCTCCCCGATGGTTCAGAATAAGCCCATCAGCAAACTCATAAGTAACTGAATAGACATCATGAGAGTCTCCGTGCGGCTGCCGACGCACAATACGTGAACTGCCCATGGCACTGATGGGTTTGTGTCCGGCAATCCACAATGCGACATCAATCGCGTGAATGCCTGCGTTCACAAGATAACTGCCGCCGAGTTCGTTGTCATTGACCCAGATCAGATGTTGAAGCCGGCTTTCAATATTTGCGGTTTTTGGTGGATCGCTGAAACTCTCATCATTATATTCAGAGCTTAACATTCCTATTTTGCCAACTACGCCATTCTGTACTTGCTTGATGCCCTTAATATAAAATGGGTCAGTGCGGGTTTGAAAATCCACCAGGAAGACCTTGTTATTTGCCTTAGCTTTTTGAGCCATCCCGGCTATCTTTAAACACCCTGGCACATCACATGCCAGCGGCTTGGCGATATACACGTGGCAGCCAGCTTTTACTGCTGCCTCTACATGCTCTGGAAAGCAGTAAGGCGGCGTTTCCAGAAATACAGCATCCACTTTACTATCGATAAGTTTTTGATAGCCTGATAGCCCTGAAAACCAACGTGCTTTAGAGACTTTAAGTTGTTCTCCTGCGCTTTTGGCAACGTCGGTAAAATAATCTGCAACAGCGGTTATTTGATATCCTCCGTGCTTTTCCAGCATTCCGGCAATCATTTTGCCGCGGCTACCCAGCCCGATACAACCGGCCTCAATACGAGAATTGGCCCCGGTACCGCTTACACTGCCGGGCTTAACAATTGTAAAAGAGATGGCGGCCGCACCAACACCCGACATAAAACTTCGACGAGTCATACGCTGATTTTTATTCTCATTCATATTACGCCCCTTTCATCAATTACTGCTATTGGCTTTATTGTCGGATATTCTGAATATACCTAAATTTAGATTACTCGATGGAATTATAACATTATCAGCTCCTGTTTTTAAGATGAACTTTAAATCGATGATGATTATTCAATATTTTTGTGATATTTGAGAAAAGAAATTGTATTTATAAATATGAGTGGATATGTTAATAAGAGAAGGGTTTTTATATGCTAAGCATTCTGACAATAAAATTGAAGGGAACATGCTGATGACAAAAAAATGGACCGCAGAGGAAGTTTTAGATATGGCTCGTTTATTTCAACCGGCTTGCGTGCTGGCCGCGGCGGCGGATTTGGATGTGTTTACCCCGCTTCACGAAAAGCCAATGACTGCTCAGGCTCTGGCTTCCAGGCTGAGCACCGATTTGCGGGCAACGACCATTCTGCTCGATGCGCTTGTTGCGATGGAGTTTCTGACCAAACAGGGCAATGATTATAGTGTTCCTGAAAATGTGGCCGAACTGATGACCGAAAAATCAGCTAACAGTGTCCTGCCTATGGTTCGCCATCAGGCAAATTGTCTTCGTCGCTGGGCTGCACTCGCCGGTGTGACACAAACCGGTAAACCCGCCGAGCGAACTCCGAGCACTCGTGGCGAGGCAGCGGACCAGGCTGACTTTATAGGTGCTATGCATAATTTCTCCGGGCCAATAGCCGCAGAGGTTGTTGGTAAATTGCAGCCGTTGAAATTCGACCATTTGCTTGATATCGGAGGTGCTTCAGGTACATGGACTATTGCGTTTCTTAGTGCCGTCCCCGAAGCAAAGGCAACACTGTTTGACTTTCCGCCGGTTGTCAAGATGGCCGAGCGGCGTATCGCCGAAGCGGGTCTGGGTGACAGAGTGAACCTTGTACCGGGCGATTTTTATGCCGATGATTTACCTGGTGGAGCTGACCTGGCCTGGCTCGGGGCGATTTGCCATCAGAATTCCAGAGAGCAAAACCGAGGACTCTTTACTAAGATTCACAAGGCTCTGAATGACGATGGTGTTGTGGTAATACGTGATGTGGTTATGGATCCATCACACACCAGCCCCAAAGGCGGCGCGTTGTTCGCTGTCAATATGCTTGTCAATACCCCGGAGGGCAGCACTTATACTTTCGATGAATACAGTCATGACCTTAGCGAAGCGGGTTTTGGTGATGTGACACTGGTACATCAGGATGAGTTTATGAATTCTTTAATCCGGGCTAAGAAGGTACGGAAATGATTAGAAAAAAATATTTATTATTGATAATTATTTTATATTTTTTAATAGGTTCATTCTTTCGAAGTGGTCTATCTTTTGCAAAAGAGTCAGATCATTTAGACATCGGTTCAAATCGTGAGTTGTTTGTTGACAATTATCTTATTGAGCATCTTGAGGGAGCACATCTGATATTGCATCATCCGCATGATGAGGGATTGGTGCTCAAATTCGACCAGCCCTGGGAAGGGCCTTTCTGTGGATACTGCACTGTTATAAAGGACAAGGACAAGTACCGCTTCTACTACAGAGGACTGCCGCAGGCTGGCAGAGACGGCAGCAGCCGGGAAGTCACTTGTTATGCAGAATCATCCGATGGTATCCATATCACGAAGCCCAAACTCAATCTGTTTACCGTCAATGGCTCAAAGTCAAACAATGTTATTCTTGCTGATGCCGCGCCGGTCAATCATAATTTCAGCCCTTTTCTCGATACCAGACCGGGTGCGCCGCAAAGTGAACGTTTCAAAGCTCTGGGTGGCACAAGAAAGAGTGGTCTCATTGCATATGTCTCCCCTGACGGTGTTCACTGGAAAAAGCTTCGTGAAGAACCCGTTTTTACTGAAGGTATATTTGATTCCCAGAACGTGGCCTTTTGGTCCGACAGCGAACAAAGCTATCTTTGTTATTTCCGCACCTGGACAGAAACAGGCTATGGCGGCTCCCGAACTATAAGCCGAACTGCGTCAAAGGATTTTTTGAATTGGAGCGATCCTGTTCAAATGAAATTTGGTGACACACCTCTCGAACACCTATATACAAATCAGACGCATCCTTATTTTCGCGCACCGCATATCTATGTAGCTGTAGCCGCCCGTTTTCTTCCCGGACGACAGGTTCTCAATGAAAAACAGGCTGCGCAGTTAAAAGTGAATCCCAATTATTTCAAAGACTGCTCAGATGCTGTATTAATGACCTCACGCGGAAGCAATATTTATAACAGGACCTTTATGGAGGCGTTTATACGACCGGGTATCGGCCTGCAGAACTGGGGCTCCCGCTCGAACTATCCCGCGCTGAATGTCGTTCAAACCGGAACTGACGAAATGTCGATTTACGTCCAGCATGACTACGCACAGCCAACTGCACATCTGCGCCGTTATTCATTGCGGCTTGATGGTTTTACTTCAGTTTATGCTCCTTATAGAACAGGCAGCGTGACCACGAAACCATTTATCTTCAATGGCAAAAAACTTTTGCTCAACTTTGCCACTTCCGCTCCGGGATATATAAAAGTTGAAATTCAGAATTCTAACGGTAAACCTGTTCCCGGCTATTCACTTTCTGACGCGGAAGAACTGATAGGTAACTATATTGAGCATCCTGCCTCCTGGCGTTCAGGAACTGATGTGACTGGTCTCTCAAATCAGCCGATCCGACTTCATTTTGTTATGAAGGATGCGAATCTTTATTCTCTGCAATTCAAACCGTAAGCTTGACTAATAAGATGTGTAGTTATATAATTATATGAGATGATAGAAACTATCAAATGACGTATCTTATGGCAAACAGCAGATGAGTTTCTCATATTGGCCTGGAGGAATTGAACAGAGCTGCATAGAGGAAGGTGAAATGTCCTTAAAAAATTTTCAACTAAAAGTTAAATCACATATATTTATACTGGTGACAATAAGTCTGTTGACAATACAGACAGGAACTGCCCGATCCGCAACGTACTACGATTACAAAGTTCTGAGGAAACATCTGGTGTCTCTCGCTAAACAAGACCCTGATCTTGTACGGGTTGACAGCATAGCTCAGTCAATAGACAAGCGAAAGGCCTGGGTTGCAGAAGTTGGTAAGGGTGCTGAAGACGACCGAAAAAAACGTCCCGCCATTTTGGTCGTAGCTGGTATAGAAGGTAATGATCTCGCAGGTTCTTCAATAGCAGTATCATGGCTCGAACAGTTGATAGAAAAATACACTACGGATACTAAAATCACCGAACTTCTGGAGACGACAACGATTTATATCATCCCTCGTCTTAATCCCGATGCGGCCGAACATTTCTTCACCGAGCCGAAACTCGAAACCAGTGCAAACAATAAACCTGTCGATGACGACCATGATGGACTTGTGGATGAAGATGGCCCTGAAGACCTTAACGAGGATGGCCTTATCACATGGATGCGTGTCGAGGATAAGGAAGGTGACTATGTCCTCGATCCAGAGGACAAAAGGCTGCTCATGGAAGCCGACCGTTTAAAAGGGGAAATTGGCGCATGGCGTTATCTGAGTGAGGGTATTGATAACGACCACGATGAGGCATGGAACGAAGACGGGCTTGGTGGCGTTAACTTCAATCGCAATTTTCCATATAACTACACATTCTTCGCCTCTGATGCAGGTGTGCATCAGGTCAGTGAGCCCCAAACACGTGCGCTTGCCGAATTTATTATTGAGCACCCCAATATCGGGATTATTATTACCTATGGTGCCGCTGATAATCTTCTGAAAACGCCTGAGAGCAAACCTGACCCAGGTCGCCGAAAAGCAAGGATGGCGATTGATGAGAAAGACGTGGGCTATTACAAAGTCATGGGTGAGCTATATCGGGAATCGCTTGGATTGAAAAAAGAGCTTGAAGCCTCTTCTTACCCCGGCACGTTCAGTGACTGGATGTATTTCCATCGGGGCAGATTATCACTTGCAGCCCGCCCGTGGAGTCCGGCTGTTGCCGTGGAGATTTCAAATTCTGCCGACAAAGAGGAAAATGACAAAGAGAGCGAAACCAAAGAAAATGGCCGAAAGAATGAAGATTCGGATTCTAAAAAGAAAAAAGATAAGCGAAATGAAATCGAGCGTAAGGAACTAAAATGGTTTGATGATCATTCGCCTCGGGCATTTATCAAATGGCAGTCGATAGAGCATCCTGATTTCCCAGGCCGGAAAGTGGAAGTCGGTGGGTATGCTCCTTTCTCACTTACTAATCCACCTGAAAATATACTCGAACAAATTGTCGGCAAGCAAACTGATTTCCTGACGGAACTTATAAAACGTCTGCCTCGTCTTGGCATTCGAAAAATCGAAACTAAACATCTGGGCAAGGGCACATATGACGTCGAAATACAGGTGGAAAACGCTGGTTTTTTACCCACTTCACTTGCACATGGTCAAACAACGCGAGAAGTTTATCCGACACGGCTGGTCATTGACTTGGATGATGAACATTTCCTTTCCGGAACTCGGATAACTAATCTGCCTGTAATCCCTGGAAGTGGAGGTATGGTTATGGCACGTTGTATATTCCATGCTCCCGACAGCAAAAAAATAGATTTCGAAATTATTTCGATGCTGGCTGGACAAGTTGAGGGCACTATTAATCTGGACAAAAGCAGATAGAATAATAATGGATGACTTTCATAATGTGGAAGGTCTTTATGATGAAAAATAGGTCTAAGATTAGAACTTATATAGTCTTTTTTGTTTCTTTATACCTCGTCTTAGCGATGACTGTTACGGCCGATGCCAAAAAAGCAAATCGCAAACCGAAGGCAAGCGACCCGGCGGCTCATTCATTCCCGGCATTGGGCGCAACTGATGAACGCAAAGTCGAAGTGGCATGGAACCGATTTTATGACCATGCGGGTGTGGGAGGCATTCTTGCGCGGCTGCATAAAGCTTTTCCTGATTTCACCCGGCTTTATTCTATTGGAAAATCTGTTCAGGGCAGAGATATCTGGTGCCTGGAAGTAACAGCACTCAATGTGGGCGACCCGGACCGCAAGCCGGGAATGTATATCGACGGAAATATTCATGGCAATGAAGTCCAGGGCGGTGAAGTGGTGGCTTATACGGCCTGGTATCTTTGCCATCAGTACGGGCGGCTTGATAAAGTTACAGCCTTGCTTGATCGATGTGTTTTTTATCTTGTTCCGACGATTAATCCCGATGCTCGCGATTTCTGGTTTCACGCTGCGTATTCTTCACGCTCATCTCGTACAGGCCTTGAACCTACGGACGATGACCGGGATGGTCTTATGGATGAAGACGACTATGACGACCTCGACGGTGACGGCGTTATTACGCAGATGCGTATCAAAGATCCTTTTGGCC
>JAVVFI010000093.1:0-14689 GCA_032250555.1 Sedimentisphaerales bacterium | reverse complement strand
CGTCCGTGAGTTGGAAGGAGCCCTGCTCAAGGTAATTGCCTTCTCGGCCCTTAAGAACAATAAAATCACACTCTCTACGGCCAAAGCCGTCCTTGCCGAACATCTTGACAGGTGCGATCCTATCGTCCACGTTTCCGATATCGAGACGGCCGTGGCTGCTTACTTCGGAACAACCCCCACTAAGTTACACTCGTCAAAAAAAGACCGAACAGTCGCTCTTGCCCGCCATTTCAGTATGTATCTGACAAGAAAGCACACGAAGATGTCATCCTCCGAAGTCGGCCGATTTATGGGCAATAAAAATCACGCCACCGTTTTAATGGCATGTAAAAAAATCGATGATTTCCTAAAGCGAAATGCGGAGCTTAACTGGCAGGGCCCCGATGGAAACAAAGTCTGCAAAGCCAGGACAATTCTCGCCCAGCTCGAAGACGGCCTGTAAAATCCCGGGACTTGTCTTTGAATTCTTCTTACTGTTTAACCTTGTTGCTTGGAGTTGTGTCGGCCGGTAAATCACCAAGAGCGAATTGAATGCCTGCCAGATAATGCTGAAGTATCGGCGGGTTCCAGAATGTCTGGGGGTTATGGCCGAGGAAACAATAGAACACCCGCCCTTTTCCATAGCTGCGTATCCAGCTTACGGCAAAGTCTTTGTCCTTACGCCGCTCCGGCAAAATTTGCCGCCCGCTTATAATCTCGGTTTTATCCATATCGATAGTAAGCAGAACACGGAGTTTGTCACGTGAATATGGTTTCTGAAACTGGAATACCTCATCACTGATTCGAAAGCCCTTACCCTTAAAAGCTGCATTGAGTACATGGTCCGGGTCATCCGGTTTAATGGTTATCCATTCGTTGTATTTCCATGGATGGCCGCCGTTTTCATAGCCTCCGAGCATCTCACCAAACTCTGGCCATTGGTCATATTTTGGCCACTGCACAAACGTTGCGGCCGCAGCGTGAATGCCTATGAATCCTTTACCTTCGGAAATAAAATCCAGCAGACTTTTCTTAAGCTCGGCATCATCAAAAAGCACCCCCGTAGTATTGTTAAAGCATATCGCGTCGAATTGTCCGATGTTCTCCGGCCTGAACATAGCTATGTCACTACTAACCACTGTTTCATAAGCTTTAGTTTTTCGCCCCATAATTTCAATAGCCAGGTTGCCGTAAGGAATCGATGCGTGACCTTTTCTCACAACACCATCCTTTATATCCATATTGAAAACCAGCAGTTTTCGTGCCCGCTTCGTCGCAGCCGGCGCCTTTTCAGGTAGGGCGTTTTCTATTTTTTTTCTCTCCTGCGGCGAAATAGCCCCGATTGAAATGCTTGTCAGCAAGAGCAAACACCAGATAATTAAAACTGCCTGGATACTTTTCATATTCTGTTTCATTTCTTATCCTTATATTTTATATATGCCATGGACTTCGCATAGACCGCGTCAACATACTGTTCGCATGTTCATCGTTAATGAATTCTTCCTTTTCCGAGTCCCATTTTAGCTTTCTGCCCAGCCTCATGGCAATATCGTCAATGTGGCAGATAGTGTCCGAACGAACCGCCGATTCTATCGGGCATATCGTTTTATTTCGGGTCTTTACACAATCCAGAAAATTACGCCGATGATTATTGCTTCGAGGCAGATGGATCTCGTCCGGTGCGAAAGTTGTTGTCAACATCGACTTCGGCTCTGCTTCGATTCTGTCCCTGCATACAAACACCCATCCATCGCTGCCTAAGAACAAAATGCCGACGTTTTTATACAGTGAGAATTGCTCTGCCCGCTTTACAGCTTTCGCGGTGTTCATGTGTATCATTTTAACGCCGTTTGCATATTTATGTTCGACCTCCCACTCGATAGCGGTATCTGCGAGTCCGTCTTTGGGAAATACACCCGTACCCTCTATCTCGACCGGTCCGCTATGGTCGGTGCCATTGGCCCACTGCGCAATATCGACATGATGAATTCCCCACGCGCCGCTCAGCCCGCCAAGAGAATAATCGTAAATGAACGTCCACATCCCTAATGTTCCCATGGCCCGCGAGGCACACCGCTGATACGAGTAAGGAGACCACTGGGCCGGGCCAAGCCACATATCATAATCAAATTCTTTTCTGTCCGGTGTCGGCTCCGTCGGTTGGTTTTCACAGGTGATACTTGGGTGTGAGCTGACTATAATCGTATGAAGTTTACCGATTCTTTTGTTGCGTACCAGCTCGCAGGCCAGGCGAAACCTGTTGTCGGATCGCTGCTGTGTGCCGAACTGAAATACGACGCCGTAACGGTTTATCGTCTCACGAAGCGCCTTGTCTTCGGTGACACTCATACTCAGGGGCTTTTCATAGTACATGTTTTTGCGGTTTCGTGCCGCCTCCAGACCTATCAGCGAATGCCAGTGGTCCGGAGTGACAACAGTTACCGCGTCGATGTCTTTGCGGGCGAGAATTTCACGAAAATCATCATAGGTCCTGCATCCCTTATCGCCGTAGTGCGTATCGACTCTGTTTTTGGCCTTCTGCCGAAACATTTCACGAAGGTCACAAACCGCAACGGCCTGGACGTCGTTATAACTTAAAAATGTCCGCAAATGCCCGCCGCCCATGCTGCCGACTCCGATAAAGCCCATTACTATCTTTTCACTCGGCGGGACGGTCCCGTTTGCTCCTAATACCGATGAAGGAACAATATACGGAAGGCCAATCACCCCGGCGGTGCCAACTCCCGCTTTTTTCAGGAACAGGCGCCGATTAATCTTCTTCTTACGTTCCATGTTGCCAATATGTGACATAATAAACCTCCGATGATTATCAGCTTTGTATTATACTTCATAATATTATCAATTAAAAGTCAAAACAAGCATGAGCCAACTCAGCCCTGATAACCCAAAGCAGCCGGAACTCCATGGATTTCCCTTGACGCAGCACAACTAATATCGTATAAGGTAAGGTTAGTGGGGCTTGCGGTTTTGACAACTGGCAGGTCTTTTTGTGGCTTTTATGGAAGGAGGCGATTGCAAATCACAGGGTAAGAAATGCCCAGCAAATAAGTGATATATGACGTATCGACGACAAAAGCGTTATTTATATTAACTCTCTTTTTTAAAGGAGGAGCACAATGTTAAAAAAAATGATCTATTTAATTTCTCTTGTTCTGCTGCTGGTCCAATTCCAAAACGCCTCTGCGCAAATAATGTGGACCGACGACGGGACCGACCATCTCTGGACCACTGTGGCCAACTGGAGCCCGCAAACCGTTCCGACCAGCGTTGAAGCCGCTTCAATCGATAATCCCGAAAATACGCATTGCGAAGTCACAGACGGTATGATAGCCGAATGCGAAACACTCCGAGTCGGCAATGCCGTATCCACAACAAACCTGGACATCAGCGGAGGCTCACTTACAGTAGCGGGGGCCTACATCGGTGTCGATAGTTCATCCGGCCACGGCATCCTGAACATAAGCGGCGGTGTATTTTCATCCGGGGCTTTGCAAATCGGCTGGAGAGGAATCGGCACGCTGAATATGACGGGCGGTACTGTCGAGCTAAATGGGGACCTGATAGTGCCCGGCCTGACAGGTACCGGTACGGTGAACTTAAACGGCGGTACTATCAATGCATCCGATCTCAGCTTAACATCCGATTTTGGCTTATTGGATATTACCACCGGCACTCTTGTCCTTGATGGCGATGATACGGAAACAATCCAGGCCTACATAGACGACGGCCTACTTACGGCCTATAAAGGTCAGGGCAGAGTTAACGTCGATTATAACATCACAAACGCAGGCAAAACCACCTTGACAGCTACACCGCTGCTTGAACCAAACCCAATTGACGGTGGTTCATTATCACCGGGCCAGGTCGAATTGAGATGGACCCTGCCTGACGAGCTTTTACCAGGAATGCCCGTAACAGTTGACGTTTACTTTACCGATGACCTCGACGCTCTCAAAAACTTTACCGATCCTGATGCCATCAGGATTGTCAGCAACCAGGGTGTCTCTTCCGTTGTTGTCCAAACTCAGCCGAAGACACGGTACTATTGGGCAATCGATATCTATTACGGCCCCGATATTCTTCCGGTCTATGGCCCTATCTTTTCCTTTTTCACGGACAATCAGCCGCCCTCAGTACAATTCGCCAATGACCTCCTTACGACCTGGCTGACCGACGGTACCGTTGATGTAAATCTGGATGCGACTGTTACAGATGACGGTGCTGGGTATTCTGTGGCCTGGAGTGTTGTCAGCGAGCCTAACGAGGGAACCACAGTTATCGGTGACGCTGCTGCAGAAGATACCATCGTTACTCTTAGTGAAACAGGTCAATATATCCTGCAGCTTGAAGCCGATGACAGCGAGTACACAGGCTCCAATACGGTAACTATCAATGTCTTTACGGATGGCTGTGAAGCGGCAAAGTCGCTGCCCGATTTCCAGTTGATACCCGGCGATATCAATGAGGACTGCGTAGTTAACGAGCTGGATATGGCAATACTGGAAGCGCACTGGCTTGAGAGTAATGCATTAGAGTCGAAGCCCTAAGATAGCCTTGTAGTCTTTCGTAGTACAGTATTGATATCGGCACGAAGGTGGAAACAGAGCCGAATGGATTGCATGCGCGGTTTCTCTACTTTTTATGTAAATCATGAGTTTTTTTACATTTTTGATGAAAAAAGCAGTTTTTTTCGTTTTTTTTCGGAATCCCTGTCACCTTTATTAATTTCTCGTTCCTATTATTTCGAGATATTAATATATACTATGTGAAGGAATTTCGATTATGCCGGAAATATCACCTAACGAAATCGAATTGCTGACATCAAGCCGCAATGGCGACACAGCGGCCTTTGAAGCTATCGTTAAAAAATATCAGTCCTATATCTGCGCAATCACCTTCAGTGCCACAGGCGATGTCGGAAAAAGTGAAGTACTGGCCCAGGAAACATTCATCAGCGCCTGGAAGGACTTGACACAACTCAAAGACCTGAATAAATTTCAAAGCTGGCTCGGCGGTATCGCCAGAAACGTAATCAAAAACTCATTCAGAAGCCAACAACATGATCTCATAAGTAAAGCTGCTTCCATCGATCAGTTACAGGAAACTGAAACCGATGATTCCGGACCGGCCGAAAGGGTAATAACCAAAGAACAGCAACATGTCGTCCGCAATGCACTGGAGCAAATTCCTGAACAATTCCGTGAACCACTTGTGCTTTTCTATCGACAGGAGAAATCCGTAAAAAAGGTTGCCCAGCAACTGGGTTTATCTGAAGAAGCAGTAAAACAGCGTCTTTCACGCGGGCGCAAGTTGCTAAAAGAGCAATTCGCGGCGTTGGTCGAAACAACTATTTCTCGTACCGGTCCGGGTAAGTCGTTTACCTCTGCTGTCATTGTTTCTATTACAGGTATGGCTATAAAGGATTCTGGAATTGTCACAGGTATAACAACTCTGACCAGCGGGATAACTGTTAAAATAGTTATAGTAGCGGCTGTTGTTACTATTGGTGTTGGAACGGTATTAACTTACAAGAACCTGATTAAGCCGGATAAGGGGTCGGACTCATTGCAAACCGTAAACACAACAGAACAGCAAAAAGAACCTGCTGAAATGATCTCCCAAAACCAGCAAAACGACCAGGTGAGTACTTCAAAAGAAATTCAGCAAGATCAGCCTGAGTCTGCTGAAGGTTCCCAGGGTACATCCGAAGTGCCACAAAAAGACAAGGAAACTGCGGCCGTAATTGAGAAGATGAGCAGATATCGTGGGATTGTCAAAGATGAAGCAGACAAACTCATCGAAGGAGTAGTTGCTCGAAGATACTGGTATTCTTCTAATCTGCCTGCAGGGTGGATGGATGATTTAGAGGCAATAACCAACACGCAGGGTGAGTTTGAGCTTGGGCCTTTACCTGATATTAATCGAGGGCGAAACATATATAGCGTTCTGTTATTCGAACATCCCGATTACGGAATAGCCTGGTCAACGACATCTCAGAGGTATTTGTCGGTTATACTTTCAGGCTCGTCAGTTACTTCCGGCAGAGTAGTTGATGAGATGGGAAATGGAATAGAGGGAGCTATAGTTATAGCTAAATTACCAAGGTATCATTATGAAAATAACCGTGCTCATGGCGATTTTGAAATAACTGCTGCCGCTACTGATGAGAAAGGAGAATTTGTTTGTACGGATCTTCCGGCAGGTTCCAGATTTCATATTGCTGTTCTGAAAAAGGGCTATGAAATTTATGATACGAGTGAAATTTACGAACGGGATAAATATCCTTTCCGTGCAGGACATAAAGATTTGCTCGTTACGCTCAAACCAGGTGGTGCTATCAAAGGGCAATTGGTATTTGATGGTAAGCCATATCAAAAAACAGGAATCGTTGTTGAAGCTTATACGTCGGGCGGTCGTATAAGAGGCCGTGGTTTAACTGATGAGAACGGACAGTTTGAAATCCTTGGCTTAGTAACAACTCAAAAGTTTACTTTGACTATCAATAGTGAATTTTTTACAGAATCAAGTTTGATTTGCAAGCCGGTTGAAAACGTAAGCTTAAATGAGGATGCAAACCCGGTAGTTAAACTTGACTTGCAGAAAGGCCTTCCGGTTACAATACAGATTATTGACAAAGCATCAGGCCAGGGCATTACCAATCTCCCGGTATCAATAGCATTATATGATCCTAATTACCGTCAATTAGAAAAACCAGTGAATATTGGCATCGCTTCGGGAAAAACAAATGAAACCGGAAAGTATATGGTTAACCTGACACCGAACTACTATCGGTTAAGAACTCGCAGCTGGGCGAATGTCCGGGAAGAAAATTTTGAACAGGATTTCAGAATTACGGATGAACAAAGCAACGTGGATGTAACTGTAGCTGTCATATCCAAGCCGAAAGTACGCGGCAGGCTTGTTAGTTCAGAGGGTAAACCAATCCGTGGCTATGTCTGGCTGGGTGCCAGGAGAACTATGACAGATGAACACGGTGATTTTGAAGCTGATGAGCTAAGAGGTAATGCGGAGGATATTCATGCCTGCTTTGCATTTGATATTGAGAACAAATTAGGACGTGCATTCTTCTGGAGGAAAAGTGTTGATCCGAATGAGCTTGAGATTGTGCTCGAACCCTTTGCCGGCATTGTCGGCAGATTGATCGATCCGAACGGTGAGCCTGTAACAAGTATGATACCAAGGATTTCAATTGTAAATCCGAATGGCGAGATAGAATTCATTAAATCATGGGTTCAGGATACAACCGTTGAACAAGACGGCAGTTTTAGTATTGAGCGAATTCCAGTGGGAATGGAAATGGTGATTAAATCTGCTTTACACCCAAATATGAAGGTTGTAAATATCGGATATTTAGAGGAAGAAAGAATTAAGGCTCTGGAAATTGGGCGATTACAGCCGTCGGAGGTGCTGGATGTAGGTGAGGTCTTTGTCAAAAGCAAAGACATACTGAAGCCCGAAGACGGTAACATAAATTGGGATGCCGCGTTGTCCGGGCTTCTAACAAATGATAGCGGCGAAGTGATGGTAGGCTTCGATCTGGAGATCCTCTATGGAAACAAGACATTTAGTGATGTGACTGACATCAACGGGCGGTATGAATTTACCGGGCTGCCGAGAGATAAAAAAGTTAAATTGAGAGTTTTTGGCAAAGCTGACAGGCCCGGTGGAACCGGAAGAAGACTTTACCGGGAATCATTTGAAGTTATTTGCAACGGCAATTCTTTTGACATACAACTTTCCGAAAAGAATACAAGATAGCCCTGCTGTGTTTTATAGAGAGTACTTATAAAAGGAAGTGCCTTCTGCTACTGTCCCGCTATCGCGTCATCAACAGCTTTTTTAACTGCGGTAACAGCGACTGACTGGGGCATCTTTATATAAGCCGCATCGATGGCCTGCTGTGCCGGGCCGAGCCTGCCAATCCGGTAATAGGTATAGCCTAAGAGAAAATCAAGCTGGCCGGAGCCGCTCCGAACCAGCCATTCTCTAATATCGGCAATCCTGCTGCCGATAATGTGCTGCCCGCCCAACGTAGCCGCAAGGTCAATCTTAGTCTTTAAATATTCCGGATCAGCCTCGATGGCTCTTGAAAGGAACAGAGCACTGCTCATGTATTCGCCCGCGCCCAATAACGCATGTCCTCTGCCTGCAAAGCAAAGCGCCTCACCCGGTTTGTAAATGGAAGCCAACGCAAATGAATCCGCGGCCGCATAGTATCTGCCGCTTTTCAGTTGCTCTTGCGCCTCCTGAAAATGATTATTGAACCGGCTCATTGAAAAAGTGTCGGGATTTGTCTGTGCCGCCCTGATGCTTTTTGTTTGTGCTGATAAATCTGCCTGCGAAAGACTTTTCAGATCATCCAGCCCGTCTATGACCGACTTGGTGGGATTATAAGAACTTTCTCCACGGTTAAATCCTCCGGAGCTGAGACCAATATTTGTTCTTGTCTCCTTACTTGTGCGTCCGACTTTCTGGCTCTCTTTCTTATCGACGGAATTTATTAAATCTTCGAGTTGACGTTTCACCTGATCGATAATGTCGGAGGTAAGTACGTCGCGTTGACTTTGTACATCTATGTCACTCTCGGCGGTTATGACCTCATCAGTTTGTAAAGGCTGGCTTGTGTTCTGCTGAAAAGCGGCACTATCCGGAAACGTCATTGCATTCGCCTGTGCGTATGCCTTGGCAAGCGTCGTTTCGGTGCCGAGTTTGTCCCTGCCAAAATCCGGTACTATCGAATTTTGTTTATTTTCCAGCCCCG
The DNA here is from genome assembly GCA_032250555.1 of Sedimentisphaerales bacterium. Classification (GTDB taxonomy): domain Bacteria; phylum Planctomycetota; class Phycisphaerae; order Sedimentisphaerales; family Anaerobacaceae; genus NIOZ-UU13. The sequence continues at coordinate 5,907 of JAVVFI010000093.1, read as the reverse complement.
CCTTCGCAAGCCTCGGCTCAGAGGATATATTGTCCTCTTGTTTTCCGACTTCTGTTTCTCGATTCTGTTTGAGAGACCTCTCAATCATCAATTGTTGGTCTTTGGCCGATACGTTTGGCTTTGCTTGTTGTGTAAGTAATTGCAGTTCCCGTATGCTGTTTACTATTCGAGGTTCAACCGGCATACTGTCCTGGGTTTGTGTCTCCTGCAATCTTAGATCGGAGGCGTAAGTATTTTCCTCTGGCGATGTTTGACTTTGCGAATTGGATATATACGTTCCGGTTGTAAAGCCGCTCTGCATCCTGCGGTTATTAATCATGGTTTCCGCCTGCCCGAGCACACCTGAATAACCGGGCCTTGTAGTGGCCACTGTCCGGCTTTGTAAATAATATGGCTGAACGCTGTATCTGTTTGCTGAAGACCCAATGTCTTCGATCCCGGCCGAATCACGCAAAAATGAATTAAGCGACGACGAACCAAGGTCCCCCCGAAAGCTCGTGGTCGGGCCATACTGCACAGTGTCGCGAAAATGCATCCCCCGCCGGACATTGCCTGTAATCAAAAGATTGCCGTCCACATCAGGCACCTGGGGATTGTTGAACTGGCCGCTTTGATAGCTGCTTGGCGGTACTGTGCTGTAGCCGGCCGGATTAAATATCGCGGGATTTTCTAACGGCCGGCTTACAGACGAGCAGAGCACAACAAAAATTCCTGCTGCGATAAGCGTCCGTGATTTGGTAAATAGCCGGCTCTTCATACTATTAAATGCCTTTCTGTACGCATTATATTCACAATCGCCCAATCAATCATTTTCGGCGATTGGATTCTTTTTGTATTTCGGCTTCTCGGCCCACCTGAGTTTAGTAGCTAATGTGTCCCACTGGCTGCGAAGAGGATTGTTCACAATCAGAAAATCGCAGTTTTGCCTCTCTACCCTGACAACGTCATCAATTGAAAGTTTCAGCGAAATCTGCCCGTCGACGGAGATAGTCGTCTCTTCATTGGCCCGTATCCCCACGACCTCAATCTTGCTCTCGGCATTGATAACGATTGGCCGAAAGCTAAGCGAATGAGGGCATATAGGCGTAATGACCATCGCTTCCATGTTAGATGAAACTATAGGTCCACCGGCCGAGAGGTTATAGGCTGTTGAGCCTGTCGGAGTGGATATGATCAATCCATCACTAACGCAGCTCGCCAATGGCTGATCATCAACTAACATCTTTAACTCGACCATTCTATAGGGCGGCCCGGATGTGATAAAAACATCATTGATGGCTGATGAATGGAATTTCTCTGTCTGCTTACCGCCGTCATTACTGAAAACCCTGCAGCTTAGCATCATCTGTCTGTCTATCGGAGCCTCACCTTTTGCTAAGCGGGGAAAAAAGTCTTTGAGTTCGCTAACACTGAATTCCGCTAAAAAACCGAGCTTGCCGACGTTAACGCCTATCACCGGAACACTCGCTTCGCTTACGCCCCTTGCCGTTGAAATGATACTCCCATCGCCGCCGAAGACCACCGCGTAATCACATTCTTTTAGAATCTCCGCGCTGTGTTCGGCAACACTGCAATTCGCCAATATCTCGGCCTTGCCCTTCGCGAAGCCGGTAAATTCCTCAATCGCCTCGCTGACTCCTTCTTTTTGCGGGTCGCCGAAAATTACTAATTTAGGCAGAGATTTCATGTCCGTTAATCTCGTCATCCATACATCGAAAATTCGAATATCGGACTAAACTCGACATTCAAACATTCACAATCCCGGGTTTTGACTTTTGTGTCTTGGCCGATTTTACCTGCTTTATACTTCGTATTTCGATCTTCGGCTTTCGCACACTAAGCATTTCCTTAACGGTCTCTACTATTTTATCGGCATTTATACCCGCTTCCATAAGCTGCTGCTTCCTGGAATCGTGTCCTATAAACCTCCCTGGTGTGCCAAGCACTCGTATATTCTTTATCGAACGGTTTTTAGCCGCCGCTAATTCGAGCACTGCCGAGCCGAAGCCACAGGCCAGCGCGTGGTCCTCCACCGTGATTACAACCTTCCCCTTACCAGGTCCAGAGACAATTTTCTCATCAACAGGCCCTGCAAATCGTCCATTAATCACATCGGCCGCGATACCGTCTTCAGATAACGTCTCAGCCGCCTTAAGCGCCTCTGTCAACATACTGCCGTAACTTACAATCACGGCTTTGGATTTTTTTGACCTTTTAACTAACACGCTTTTACCCAGAACGAACGGCTTTGCACAGGCCGCTCGAACATACTTCTGCTCCGGCACAAAATCTTTTGGATATCTGATAACAACCGGTTGATTCTGACTCAGCGCGAACTCCAGTGCTCCCTTCATCTCGATATCATTCGCAGGCGCCGTCAGTACAATATTCGGTATCAGCCTTAAGAATCCTATATCCATAATCCCGTGATGCGTCGGCCCGTCCGAGCCGACAAGCCCGGCCCTGTCGATACAAAATACTACCGGCAGGTTTTGCAGGGCCACCTCCTGGAATATCTGGTCGAAGCCGCGCTGCAGAAAAGTCGAGTAGATACATACTACCGGTCGTAAACCACTCCTCGCCAGACCTGCCGCGATATCTACCGCCGCGCTCTCGGCGATACCAACATCATAAAACCTGCCTGCGAACTTCTTGCTGAATTCGACCAATCCCGTCCCATCGCACATCGCCGAGGTAATTGCCACAATCCTGTTGTCCTTTTGAGCCAATTCTGTCAGATGCTCACCCAGCACACTGGTAAAACTCCGTCTTGTGTCTAAGGCTGATTCCGACTCAACCGAATCCCCGTTCATCTTGAAAGGCCCGGTCGAATGAAATTTACTCGGCCCCTGGTCCGCCGGCTCGAAGCCTTTGCCCTTCTTAGTATAGGCATGCAGAATTACCGGATGATTCACGTCCGCCAAAGCCTCGAACAACTGTATAAGCGAGCCGACATCATGCCCGTCAACGGGCCCGAAGTACGGAATGTTAAGGCTCTCGAACATTTGGCTGGCCGGCAGTGCCATCCTGATCCCTTTCTTAATCCGCTCAATCGCCTCCTCCACACTCTTGCCTAACGGCATGTGCTCCAGAATATTTTTAGTCGTCCTGCGCAAATCATCATAGGTATGACTAAGCCGTACCTTTGAAAAGTACTTTGCCATCGCCCCGACAGTGATATCTATTGCCATTGAGTTGTCGTTGAGCACGATGAGCAGTTGCCGCTTAACTAAGCCGAGATTATTGAGCGCCTCGAAGGATGCCCCGTTAACGATACTGGCATCGCCGACCACCACCACTACCCTGTCGTCCTGTTCCTGCTGTTTCTGTCCCAGCGCCATCCCGATTGCCGTTGCTATCGAGGTACCTGCGTGCCCGACCGAGAACTGGTCATATTCGCTTTCAGCAGGATTGGGAAAGCCGCTTATCCCCTCGGCCCGCCGAAGGTCCTTAAACTTCTCTTTTCTGCCCGTGATTATTTTATGCGCATAGCATTGATGACCGACATCCCACAGCAGCTTGTCATGCTTGAAATCGAACACGTAATGCATCGCCAATGTCAGCTCCACCACGCCCAGGTTGCTTGCCAAATGTCCGCCAGTCTTACTCACCGAGCCGAGAATAAACCGACGGATCTCCTCGGCCAGCTTCTTAAGCTCCGGTACTGACAGGTTCTTTACATCAGCCGGGCTGCCGACCTCATTTAGAAATTCCTGCTTTTTATCCCATTGATGCATAGTATCGTTGCACCCTTTTCAATCAGGTTTCCAGCGGCGTAATAATTCACACGTTACGTGTTCTCATATAGCTCAATCCTTGATCCTCGATAATCGTCGAGGATAATTGCAATCAATTGTGCTGGTAACGACGATGAAAACTCAGTATTTTTCAAGAATATTTTTAAGCTCTTTGAGTCTAACATCTTAACCTGCAAATTGCCATAAAAAAACCACTTTCACTGACCGAATGTGTTCATAACGTCAGATATTGCACTTTTTTTCCTTGGCGTTTCACTCTTCATCCTGCCGAAAGGGGCTTTTTCGAAGGAGTTGAATTGATTGCATCGGCCGGTATCTAATTCTATAATTCTGAGCCGAATGTAGTGGAGCTAATAACCTCTCACTCTCGCAAAATTTGAAGGAAATAAAAAAAGGCGAGCATCCCTCCACAAGCGCTCGCCTTATGATATACCGACTATTTATATTGCTAAAACATCATCGGCAGGAAAGAACACTGTCTTCTTTTCTACCAGGTTCTTTTTCTAATTCTTCTGTTTCACCGTATCGGATTCATTCTGGAGATTAGAAAGCTCTAAAGCCCGCAGAACAAGCCTTTCAAACTTTGCCCCGTGTTTCCACAGAGGCTTGGAAATTAACTTGAAAATTTCTCCCTGTTCGGCTGCGTCCTGAAGTTCGGTTTCCAGCTCATATCCAGTCAGTACAATACAGGTGATATTGGGATATTCTTTTTTAGCGGTTCTAAGAAGTTCAAGTCCGCTCATCTCAGGCATACACATATCGGTTACGATTACATGCACTTCTTTTTTCCGGAGGGTTTCAAGCGCTTCTTTACCGCTCCTGGCGAAAAGTTTATTGTATGACTCATCCATGAGCCCCCTTTCTAAAGAGCGCAGGATTTGTTCGTCATCGTCCACAAATAATACGGTCCTCTTTTCTGCCATTTCCCTGTTCCTGAATATTTTTGGTATCTTTTCTGCTAATTGATACTTGTCTTATACATTTATATTCACATGTTCCACTATGACAATTTTATCGACCGGATATAGCTCTGAATCTATCTTAAATCTTATGAAAATATACCAATATTTGGATGTTTTTTATCGTTCTGTATTTTCAGAGGTCCCGACGGCTTCAACGGCGTCGTCATCACATAGTTCAACGATGCATTTAAGGATATCTGCCCTGCTGATAACTCCTACCACTTTTCCATTTGATGTGACCGGCACTCTTCTGATGCTATTGTCCCTCAAACAGAAACAAACATCCAGTAAAGGTTCATCCTCTTCGAAGTGGATGGCTGGATGTGTCATAAAATCATATACTGTCCTGTCTTTTTCATCATCATAGGTATGGAATAATCTTAGAACATCCTGTTCTGAAAGAATCCCTAAAAGAGTATTATCATCTTCGACCACCGGGACTCCGGTAATGTGGTTTTTCACCAAAAGCCTTATAGCGTCAACGACAGGGGTATCTTGTGTTATGCATAATACTTTCCTAGTCATAATGTCTTTTGCTTTAAGAAGCATCAGGTATCTCCTTTCTTGTCAACCTGTTTTTTTTGATATACCGCCTAAAAAAAAGAGCGAGGCAGTGGTTCCGGCTGGGGGGGGGACCGGTTGACCACGTTACCTCGCCGAGGACTATGGGAAATAAACTTAACTTTTCAAGGTAATATTCTGTTGAAATAAGTCAGCAGCCCAGCCAAATTATGGGACTGAAATAGTGCGTGAATGCCCTTTCTACTTATATTTTGCATTACAATTATCCATCAAATACCGAATAAACTTCTAATTACTATAAATCAATCGGCATGTTTGGGCACAAGCTTTATCCATTCGCTAACAAAATGGCAGGTTTTGCGAAGTTTATAGCAAGGATTTTCCTGCTTTTTTGTTCAATTGGGATGGTGAGTGTGAAAAGAAGCGAAAAACTGTTTTTCATCCTAATTTGCCGTAAAATCCACCGATCCTGCCTCAGATGTCCTTACGCTTGACTTAAACGATGAACTCGTCTTGAGGAATTACTGGATGACTGAAAGCGCAGACCTCTATCCCAATCCTACCTCAGATATCCTTGAGTTTTGACTCGGCCAATGTAGTGCTTCAGCATCATCACTGCCAAGAGCCTTCAGAAGAGGCACGATCAAAGGTTCGCGTGGTCTGGC
>JAVVFI010000092.1:0-14996 GCA_032250555.1 Sedimentisphaerales bacterium | reverse complement strand
AGCGGACAACCGGCCTTATAATAGGCGGAGCTAAAACCGCCGAATCAACACTCAAAGGTGCATCAAAAAAATTCACAATAATATACGCTACCGCCCCCACATAGTGACACTCAGTTACCACCCTGGCGGTCATCCTCGAAAACCAGTTTTTCCCCTGATGATCGAGCTGACAATGCGAAAGCATATGCTCGTGATCAATACTGATAAACGGAACCCTCTTTCGCCATGCCCACCACGCACTGAAAGGCTCAAAATCCGATATCACAAGGTCCGGCTCGAACGGCTCGAAATGTTTTTTGAAAAGCTCGTCATTTATTTTATTGCCCTCAGGCAGTTTCATAAGATTTCTTTTCAGCGTCTCCGACTTATCTATCCGCCCATCTACAAATGCAAAAGAAAGGCCGAAAATTTCTTTCACACGCTCACCGAAATATTGTTTCAGATAGACAAGCGACTTCTGTGATCCCACAAAGATACAATCATGCCCTGCCTCAAGGAGCCTCTGCCCTATCAGGTGAGACCGGCTGCTGTGTCCGAATCCTTCCCCGGCAACTGCATAGATTATCTTTGCCATTTCCGCTTGTCCAAATTAGATAAATCGTAAATGATAATTGGTATGGATAAATGTTAACCGGTAAATGCAAATAAGTAAATATTTAGCTGATTACCTTTTTGTTGCTTTTATCAGAAATCCGCCCGGGTATATCTGGTATCGAGATAATTAAGGGTTTTTTCGATTATAGCACCAGCCACCGGAGAAGCCACAACGCCTCCTGTATAGCCCTTACCGAGACTTTTGTTAGGCTTGCGTACCGAAACCAAAACCACTATGGCCGGATCCTCTGCAGGGGCTCCGGCTATGAACGAAGCCACATAATCGTTGTCCGAATATCCCGGCTCATGACTTTTAGCGATATTGGCCGTTCCCGTCTTCCCGAAAACCTGCCATTTTTCCAGTTTGGCCCTTTTTCCCGTCCCCTCATTGACCACCCTCACCAGTGCCTCGCTTACAAGCCATTCCGCAATTTCGGGCTTAACAATATAACCGACCGGCGGCAAAGGACGCTTCAGTTCGGTAATCTCTCCCTTACTGTCAACTACAGCTTTAACCAGAAACGGGCGAACTACACGGCCCCGGTTGGCAAGTATGCAAAAAGCACGAACTAATTGAATCGAAGTTACTGTAATTTCCTGACCAAAAGGTATCCGGGTTACACTGTATCCGTCCCACTTGCGCGCCACTCGCAGCAGCCCGTCGGCCTCACCGGACAAACCAATCCCAGCTCTTTTGCCGAAACCGAAAAGCCTAAGCCCCTTATAAAGACTGTCTTTGCCAAGCCTCTGGCCAATCTTCGCCATACCTATATTGCTCGAATTAATCAAAATCTCACATACGGTTAAATCACCGAAGCCATTGCGATATTCACCAATTCGCCCGAAACCCTTTCCGGAATAATGCCCCTCTTCGCAGTAAATTTTTTCAACTTTATTCACAATCCCGGCATCAAGGGCAATGGCGGTTACAAATGGCTTAATAATACTGCCCGGCTCGAACTCATCGGTTAAAATCCTGTTCCGGAGGTTATCTGCCGTGGTCGAATGAACATCAGCGGGATCGAAATCCGGCAGCGAAACCATTGCAAGAATCGCTCCGGTCTTCGGTTCGGCAACAATAGCCACTGCCGACTCTGCCTCATAACTTTTATATTGTCTAAATAACTCATCTCTAACAAACTGCTGGATAGTAGCGTCAATGGTCAAAATAATACCCGCACCGTCAGTTAAAATCGAATTCTTTATATCGTTGCCGTCCACGGGATTATGCTTAACAGGAGCAGGACGAATAGGTCTACGTCGTAAATCGACAAGAAATGTATCTTGCGCTCCTAAGCCGCTGAGTTGTTTATTATATTGATATTCAATGCCCTCTAAACCATCATTGTCAATACTCGTAAAACCGACCACATGCGAAGCCAGGCGGCCCATCGGGTAATGTCTTCGCCACTCTGATTCGACACCGACCGCACTTGACACTTTACGGGCGGCTTGACATTCACCCGGATTGGCATCTGCTTTGATTTTGATATACCCCGGATTTTTACTTTCGGTTATAAGCTTACAGATTATATGGGCACCCATATCCAAAATAGGCTGAAGTTCACTCGACAGACTCTTGGCATCTTCGACTTTCCTGGGTTCAATTATTATATTTCTGACTTTATTACTCGCGGCCAGTACTCTGCCCCGGCTGTCAAGAATCACACCGCGCTGTGGTTTATATGGAATCTGGCCCTGCTGCTGTTTAAGGCATTTTTCAGTATAATGATCGGTCCTGAGAAATTGTAATTGAAAACACCTCCCCGCAAGTGCCAGAAATGCGACGACAAGAAACATTGAAAAAAATATGGTTATTCGAACACTTCTCAACTTCTTAATCGCTGGTATTTAATGAACCGAATCGCTGTGAAACCGCAGCAGGATTTATAAATCCTTCCAGCAGTAACTGTTTTGTGCCAAGTTCCTGTTTCAATCGGCCTTGCTCGTTCCTGCATGCGCAAAGCTTATAGAAAATGTGATTATTGGCACTCCGAAGATAAACGGCAAAAATTAAAATGGCTGTAAAACAAAAAACTACAAAAACAAAGTATAATCGCGACATCGTATTATGTACCTCAGGTATCCAGCATCAAGCATCCGAAATCGAGCATCTATCGAACAGGTATCAACAAACGCTGACCGACAGTAAGATAATCTTCATCCTCTAAGGCGTTGAGCTTGATTATCTCTCTAAAACGTTCTTTGTCTCCAAGCTGCTTCTCGGCAATACGCCATACACTATCACCTGCCCGTACAATGTAATTCTTGGTTGGTCTTGCCGCAGGCGGCTTTGGTCGTGATTTGGCTGGTGTTGGAGTCGATGAACGTGTTCCGCTTAACGTGGATTTTATTTTCTCAAATAGCCCCCCGACAAATACACTTTCAGCCTCATCTTTCAAAAGGGGTATAATAATTTTTTGTCCAACAGAAATATCATCGGGAGATTTCAACAACCTGCGATTGGCCTCGAATATCCGGTTAACATTTATTGTTTTATTACCTTTCTCCGTACCGTAGAATTTTTGGGCTATTTTTGCCAGATTATCTCCGGCTTGAATAACATAGATTTCCGGTTTTACTTGCTCTGGTACGTTGACTTTTGTCTCCCTGTTGGTGTTCGGTGCCGATGCTGTAGGCCTTACTTTATCTTCCGTAGTAGTTATAGGCTCATTTTTGACAGCCACGCTATCCTGCGACAATGGTCTTTTGTATCGATATTCACCTTCGTCTCTCGTGGTCTCTTGAACTTGAGCTTTTTCGGCGCTTTGGTTTCTGTTTCGTACTGGCCTTCGAGTAAAAGATTCTCGAGCCTTACGTTCATTAGACCCGATATACGAGTCATTGGGAGAATTGGCCATAGTTGTCATTGTCAGTTCGTTTGTGTTCGTGTCACTGCGAAAACGCGGCAGGCCGTTTATTATAAACGCAATGACAAATATAAAAAACAATCCTAAAAGCAATCCAACTTTGGCGTCAGAAGTCATAATGAAACTCCATTTTCTTTTGGGTATTGCATAGCTGCGTAGTACACAATACGCTGACCATATTATTGTTTCTGTGCAATTCTTAGTTTTGCACTTCTTGCTCGTCGATTTTCAGCAATTTCTTCTCGAGTTGGTACGATTGGTTTCTTGGTAATGATACTGTAAATACCTTCACTTTTATTTTCTTTGAAATTGTACTTAACTAACCTGTCTTCGAGACTGTGATAACTAATGATCGCTATATAACCTTTTTCGTTCAGCAGTCCAGGTGATGAATCAAGCAGTATCTTCAAATTCTCCAATTCGTCATTGACTGCGATTCTCAGAGCCTGGAAAGTCCTGGTAGCCGGGTGTATCCTTCTTCTTTTGCCCTGGCCTGCCTTTCCCAGCGCCCTGCATACTATCTTTGCCAGTTGGCCGGTCGTCGTTATCGGCCCGCTTTTACGTTCATGCACAATAAATCGTGCTATTCGCCGTGAAGCCCTGTCCTGACCGAATTCATATATCAAATCGGCCAGAGATTTCTCATCTGTCTTATTTACTATATCGGCAGCAGTACTCTTTATTCTTTTATCAATTCTCATATCAAGCGGCATATCCTGAAGAAAACTTAGTCCCATCCGGCTGTCAGCCAATTGGGCCGAACAAAGCCCCAAATCCGCTAATATGAAATCTACCTTCTCTATACCCTGCTCGTGGACCTCCTCCTTTATTCGGGAAAAATTCGATTGAACCAAAATGACCTTACAGGAAAGGTCGTTTAATATAAATTGGGCCCTTTGGATGGAATTTTTATCAACATCAAGACCTAAGATTACTCCCTCAGGGCCCAAAGTCTTTCCGAACAGACAACTATGACCTCCTTGTCCTGTGGTCGCATCGACCATTATGCCATCCGGTGGCAATTTTATCTGCTCGGCCAACGTCTCAGCCAGAACCGGAATATGCTCTGTTATCGAGCCATTCACTTCTATCGTATCGCTTATATCATTTTCCATTTCGTGTATTGCTTCGTACTGCGATACATCTCTATGCAATACTCAACACACACATCAAAGACCCGCAGTAGGCACAAAGCACCTCGAATCACCCTACTGCTATTTTGATCTTCTGCTCCTGAAGTTTCTCAACTGCAGGCGAAAATGTAATGCCGGAGAAAGTCCCGTCGATTTTCTTCAATCGCTCAAGACGTTCACGTAGAATTGACAGGGAGGAGAAGGTCCGTTCATCCACCTCTCTTTCACCGACGAGACTTCCGGCAACAATCCGACAATGATTTGAATCCATTCCAATCATTCTGCCTCCATTAAAAAATTAAACATCTTCATTGTTATGCTCGTGCAGGACAACCTGACGGGACTGCGAAACCTGTTTTTGGTATTGAGACATGTGGTCTGAAAGGTATTGTTCCCAATTTTCAGTATTCCACAGCTCAATATGGTCCCTGACACCTATAAGAGTAATTTGGTCCTTCAGGCCCGCCCTCTTTCTAAGTCTTTCGTTCAAAAGTAAACGACCCTGGTTGTCAAGTTCCACCTTACTGGCCAAAGCAAAGCTGATTCGCTCGAACGCTACGGCTTCATCCGGGGCAGTTTTTCCCGGCCTGACTGCAAGAGCTATCTGCTCGAAATATTTTTCGGGATACAAACAAAGTATGCCGTTGGCACCGAGGTGAAGATAGAAATTGCTGCCGTGCTCATCAACATCAATCTGATTTCTCAGCTTGTTAGAGATGAGGACTCTGCTTTTGTTATCTACAACGTGCTGATATTCACCTGTTAACAACAACATGGCGTTAGTCCCACTTAATAAACTCAATGTGGGAAATCTTACCACTTACCACCACTTTGTCAACAAACAAATATATATTTTTCTAAATTTCTCGGATATTTTATTATAGGACTATGTGTAGCGGAATCTAATTCAAGCTGTCAGAAGTGCTTACAATAATATAATAATTTCAACAGACTCTATTATTTTTATACATCCCCCCTGCTGTTTTCACACAGCCCTGTCAATTTACAATGGTTTCAACCAAACTGGAAATGAAATCTATACAAAAAGCGGGTGATGGGAATCGAACCCACATGGCCAGCTTGGAAGGCTGGAGCTTTACCATTAAGCTACACCCGCAGTACAATTGATTATTGATTATCAATTATCTATTACTTATACTGCAATGATAAATATAAAATTATTGATAGTCAATGGTAAATTACAAATGAATCTTTCAGAAATAGCTCAAATCGCTAAGGCAGCTTCGATAAATTTAGCAGCGGCCAAAACTAACGTAAAGAACAACGCTTTAGCCGATATCGCCAAAGCCCTGAAGCAGCACAGCGATGAAATAGTCTCAGCCAACAAAGAAGACCTGGTCTCGGCCGAAAAGGAAAATCTGGCAGGGCCTTTGCTGAAACGCTTAAAGTTTGACCAAGGCAAAATAGCCGATGTATGTGCCGGTATCGAAAGCCTGATTAAACTCAGTGACCCTGTGGGTGAAATAATCTCCGCCACTGAACTCGATAAAGGACTGGAACTATATAAAGTCACTTGTCCGATTGGTGTTATTGGTGTGGTTTTTGAATCCCGGCCGGATGCACTTGTACAAATTTCAACGCTCTGCTTAAAAAGCGGAAATGCCGTATTGCTCAAAGGCGGAAGCGAGGCGGTAAAAACCAACAGAATCTTAGCTGATATAATATCCGAAGCAAGCGAAAAAGCAGGACTGCCCAAAGGATGGATTCAGCTTCTGGAAACTCGGCAGGACGTAGCCAGGATGCTGGCTTTGGATGAATATATCGATCTTGTCATCCCGCGAGGTTCGAATGATTTCGTTAGATATATTATGAACAATACTAATATACCCGTACTCGGACACGCCGACGGGATATGCCATGTATATATAGACGGCGATGCCGATCTGGATATGGCCGTAAATATCACCGTTGATTCCAAGTGTCAATACGTCGCGGTTTGTAATGCCGCTGAGACCCTCCTGGTGGATAATAAAATCGCCGGAAAATTCCTGCCTAAAGTCAAAACCGCCTTAAAAGAAAAGGGCGTAGAATTACGAGGCTGTGAACGAACAATATCAATAATAGATGTTAAACCGGCAACCGAAGAAGACTGGACTACCGAGTATCTGGATTATGTCCTTTCGATAAAAATCGTCGATGGCCTTGATAAGGCGATAGAGCATATTAATAATTACGGCTCAGGACATACCGATACCATCGTGACCAATGATAAGGAAAAAGCCGCCAGGTTTATGGGGCTGGTCGATTCCGCAAATGTGTTCTGGAACGCCAGCACACGGTTCAGCGATGGATTTCGTTATGGCCTCGGGGCCGAGGTGGGTATCAGCACCAATAAGATACACGCCCGCGGACCGGTAGGACTGGAAGGGCTTGTTATTTATAAATGGAAACTTATCGGTATCGGTCAGATTGTTGCCGATTACTCCGGTAACGATGCTAAAATATTTACACACAAAAATATAGTGAATGGTGAATAGTATATAGTATTGCTGAATAGGTAACGGATGGGTGAGAAAACGATCAGCACACGGCTTGACACAAACATGCAGTTACCAGGTAAAGACCAAAATTAAGATGTTTACTATGAATAAGGAAGACACTCATGAAAAACGGGATCACTCGGCGCGACTGCCTGCGAATAATGGGAATGTCAGGGCTTGGCATTGGCACCGGCTCGGTAATCGGTAAACAGCTATCTCCCAGGGATATTGGTGAAAGCGGTTTCCAGAGTTCAGTTATCACCCCCAACAAAATCCAGGAAAACAGATCCAACGCCGTACTGATAAACGGCAAAGTCATCCAGCCCCAGCGCCAACTGCCCGTGCTCACCGAGACGGATGTACTCATCGTCGGAGGCGGTTCAGCGGGAATTATCGCTGCCATTGCCGCCAGACGAGCAGGTGTCAAAGTCACTGTCGTCGAGCGATACGGACACTTCGGAGGCTTATGGACCGGCGGGCTGGTACTTACCATCCTCGGCCACATCGCCGCAGGGCCAAAGCAGGTCTGTCAGGGAATAGGAGAAGAAATGATGCGCCGTCTCGATAAAATGGAAGGTGCAATCATTCACCGCAGTCCCGGCTCCAATCCCATCGTCGATGCCGAAGCCGTTAAATATCTTATGGTAGAAATGATAGAAGAAGCCAAGGCCCAGGTCTTTCTCCACTGCTGGGGAGTCGAAGCCATTACGCAGGACAATTCCGTCCTCGGTGCCGTATTCGAGTCTAAATCAGGCCGACAGGCCATACTCGCAAAAGTAGTCATAGACGCCACAGGTGACGGAGACATCTTCGCCGCCGCCGGCGCTCAATTCGAACATCGCTCCCACAATGTCGGATTAGCCTCCCGAATCGGAAATCTTGATCGCGTCGATAAAACCAAAACCGCCGACACTGAAAAACCCAAAAGACTTGGATCCCCCACCCCTGTACGTGGTGTAAACTGGGTCAACCTGACCGGTCCGGAGGTCGATGGGCTCGACCTTGCCACGCTGACACGTATGGAAATGAACCACCGCAAATACATCTGGAACAAAATGCAGAAAGTTCGCAATGTCCCCGGCTATGATAAAGTCTATCTTGTTGAAACAGCCCCGCAGCTTGGTGTACGTATCACGCGGATTCTCAATGGCCTCAAAACTGTAAAAGTAAAGGATTTAAAAAATTCTGTCCGGCATACCGACGTCATCGGCGTTGGCGGTGCTTCTAACGCCGAACATGTAGAATGGCAGATCCCTTACGGAGCCTTAATTCCACAAACCATCGACAATGTCCTTGCCGCCGGACGGTGCATCAGTTGCGATCTTCGCATGGCTGATCTGGTTCGTCTGATTCCCAACTGTTTCGTCACCGGTCACGCTGCCGGAGTGGCAGCCGCAGTGGCAGTTCGGGATCGTTGCAAGCCGCGCGAAGCTGATATAACCGAAATCCAGAAAATCCTTCGACAGCAGGAGGCATACCTCGGTTGAGCGATAAGGAGTTGTCAGAAAAATCTGTCATTAAGCCAACAGGCATCCGATATCATTTCCGGTTGCTGGTCCGCTTCATTTGTCTCATCGCAGCGGTGCTGTGCCTCTTGCCAATAGGAGACAAAGATGGTCTCATGGTTCTTGTGCCGGCCTTGAGTTCTTTCGTCGCCGTCACCTCAATTCTGGCAGCAAAGACAATCAGGCCTATCCTCATTCTTGGACTCATCGCCGGTCTTGTGGCACTCTGTCGACATCGTTGGTTTTGCCGCTGGGCATGCCCTATGGGATTGTGCTTAGACGGCGCAAGCTGCTTAGGCAAACACCTCAAACGAAAACCTTGCCAGACCATGTCGATAGGCCGATGGTTGCTCACACTAACACTCGGCGGAGCAATCTTAGGCTGTCCATTATTCCTCTGGTGTGACCCACTCGCTCTATTCAGCGGCGTTTTCCTCTTGACCGAACAACACCAACTGCTCGCAGGCGCCGTCTCGTTTCTGCTCGTTATACTACTGCTGTTCTTCTCGCTGCTGTGCCCGCATGTATGGTGCCGTGGCCTTTGCCCCCTGGGAGCTTTACAGGACCTGTTCTCTTTCATATCTCGATACGTCCGCTCCGTTCTAAGGCCTGCAACTGATCAAGCGAATAGCAACCATTCCGGACATCCTGTTGCA
This sequence comes from Sedimentisphaerales bacterium, assembly GCA_032250555.1. Taxonomy (GTDB): domain Bacteria; phylum Planctomycetota; class Phycisphaerae; order Sedimentisphaerales; family Anaerobacaceae; genus NIOZ-UU13. The sequence goes on along the minus strand of JAVVFI010000092.1, from coordinate 5,737 downwards.
AGACGTACCGTACTCGGATTGCTTGTGGGCGCAGCTTCAGCGGGCATATTGCGTATTACCGGTAAACCTTCGCGGCCTCTCAGACCGCCGGGCGCGGTGGATGAGCTGACCTTCAAAGGACTCTGTACCCGATGCGGCAACTGTATCAGATCGTGTCCGCACGATATCATCCGTAGAGACGCAGGACAGCATGGTATTGCCGGCATCCTGACTCCCGTACTGACTTTTGACGAGAACTACTGCCGGGAAGACTGCAACCGCTGCACATTAGTCTGCCCCAGCAAGGCGCTGGTAGATGTGGACCTTGACCATAAACACAATATTCAAATTGGCATGGCCCAGGTAGATATGAACCTCTGTCTGCTCGGTGAAGACCGTGAATGCTCGGCCTGCATGCGTTGGTGCCCATACAATGCGGTCCGTTATGTCTTTTCGGAGACTGAGTACATGCTCGTGCCTGTAATTGATGCCGCCAAGTGCAACGGCTGCGGAGCGTGCGAGGTGGCCTGCCCAACAAGCCCTCGCAAAGCCATCAGGGTATTTTCAAACGTCGATATTAGTTAACCAGGAACAATTATCATCAACTATGATCTGGCAATAACAGATTTTTTATTGATTTGTTAGTCCAGATAAATAGTTTCATAGTTCATACTGTCGAGATCGAGTATGACGGCCCATGAGTGACCAGGGTTGATTACAAGTGTATTGCCATCTCGACGAATTTCCTGTATATGCGTATGGCCGTACACAATTAGATCGAAATCACCGGTTATTGGCATACTGCCGAATGCGTTAGGATCGTGCGCCATCAGCAGTTTTTTATCTCCGATCTTACCTCTATAGGCCCCTTTCCGAATTTCACCATCATGGCTGCTCACGACACTTTCCAAAGCGGACTTGTCGGAATCGCAATTGCCAAAAACACCAATGAATTTAACATGGTCGATTGAGGCCAGGGCCTGCACCGAAGACGGCGATGTTATATCTCCGGCATGAAGAACACAGTTAACATGATGTTCTGTAAAGACCTCAATCGCCTTTCTTAAGATCGACTGCTGGTCATGAGTATCAGTTATAATGCCAACTTTCATTCTTACTCCTGATAAAAATCCCCATTATATGGGAAATGTTCATCCGGTCAAATGAAACGAGGCTGCCAAAGCCGGAAAAATATTGAAAGAAGCACAGTAATAGCTTAATATGTGTGTGGTAAACGATTAACGATGGATGTGAAAAAGATGGATAAAATACAATGCGGGATTTTAGCAAGGTAAAAAGAGTAGTAATAAAAATCGGGACGAATATCCTGACGAAGAACGGCGGGATAGACGCCGGATATGTTCGGCGAGTTGCCCGGCAGATAAATTCGCTGCTGAAAATGGGCAGACAGGTAATAATTGTCAGTTCGGGCGCTATCGGAATGGGGGCCGGACAGTTAGAGATGCGCAGCAAGGTAACGAATACAAAAATGCGACAGGCTTGTGCGGCTATCGGGCAGCCGTTACTGATGACCGAATATAGAAGGTCGTTTGCCCGTTACGGTGTTACGGTAGCACAGGTGCTGCTGACGGCACAGGTGCTGAATAACAGAAGGACATATCTGAACCTGCGCAATTCCATTGAAACACTTCTGAAATTGGCCGTAGTGCCGGTGCTGAATGAGAATGACAGTGTGAGCACCGATGAAATCGGCTCGGCCTTCGGTGATAACGATAAGCTAAGCGCGCTGGTCGCCAGTAAAGTAGATGCAGACCTGCTGATTCTGCTGAGCGATATCGACGCACTTTATGATAAGAATCCGCAAAAGTTTGCCGACGCCCGCGCGATACCGGCCGTCTTTGAGATAACCGCCGATATTATTCGAAACGCCGGGGGCAGGGGCAGCATGCACGCCACTGGCGGGATGAAGACCAAAATTGAAGCGGCAAAGATTGCCTCTAACGCAGGCTTCAGGATAGTATTGGCGGACGGCAGAGCAAAAAACGTGATCGGCCGGATTATAGCGGGCGAAGAGATTGGTACGGTCTTTATGCCGAAAAGGAAGCTGTCCAACCGTTCGAGATGGATTCTCAATAGCCATCCTGCCGGAACGATAAACATAGACGATGGTGCTATGCGGGCAGTTAAAGACCGTAAGAGCCTTTTGCCCAGCGGGGTAGTTAGCATCAAAGGAACATTCGAAGCCGGTGCGGTCGTTATGCTCAATGATAAAGCAATGGCCGTAACCAATTTAAGCAGCACTCAACTCAAATCACTGGCCGGCAAACACAGCTCCGAGATTCGTAAGACACTCGGACCGGAGCATCGGGATGTCATCGCAACTCCTGAGGATATAGTAATAATTGATTCTTGATTCGTCCGAATACCCAAGAAAGACACGCTTACCCCATGCGGCTTGCAGGGACAAGTGGGATAAGTTATTTGTTTTTCTTCTTAGCTTTCTTTTTAGCTGTTTTTTTCTTAGTAGTTTTCTTCTTAGCTGTTTTCTTTTTGGCCTTCTTTTTTGAGCGACATCCACAAGTATTGCACATTTTTGTTTCTCCTATCTGAGACTGTACAAAACTATTTTTGCCAATATTGCAAATCCATATATCAGTAATATTAATCGGTTAAAAAGAGAAAAAAAGTAAAATATTACGAAAAAAAGATATAGCCTTAACATAATGGTAACAATAGACCGGCAAAATATGTCACATTGCAGATTGCGGTAATATTTTTATTGTTACCATTGTAACTCGGCAGGCCTTTATTATGATAGAAACAGCAAAAGATAGTAATTGAACGCAATTTTTGTTATTATCTGTAGTTGAAAAGCGTAGAAATATTCGTATTGTTTCAAGGGAAATATCAAATGATTTAGGAGATGCGAAAAATGAAAAATTACAAATTTAATGAAGCCGCTCTTTTTATGTTGCTTGTTATAACATCACTTCTGCTGGCCGGCTGTGTGATCAGCGACAGCAGTGTGCGTTACAGCGGCGTTGAAAATTCACAGCTAAGACAGATTAAGCAGGGCATAACTACAAAAGACCAGCTTGTTGATTTAGTTGGCGAGCCGACGGAGTACAGCACAACAGATGACGGAGCCGAGATATTCAAGTACAAATGTTCAACGATAAGGGACAACCAACTTGTCATTTTCCCGCCTCCAATTGTTATCGACGACAAAAAGGAAACGGAACATGCTCTGGTATTTAAGATAAGAGACGGCATTGTTCAGCGGCACTGGAAGGAACCATAGCATATATAATTTATTTACCTATTGACTCTTGACTATTGATTACTGATTATTTATTATCACAAGCTTAATAAACAGCCAACGCTGACTCAGAGAGGCCGGAGTGGCGGAATTGGCAGACGCGCGGGATTCAAAATCCCGTCCTGGCAACAGGGTGAGGGTTCGAGTCCCTCCTCCGGCATTCAATTTATTACTCGTCATTCGCCCTGCATTTCTTATAAAGTATATCGTTTTTATTGTTATTATTCAGCTATGCGTAGATTTTGAAAACGTACTTACACATATCGAGTACAGTAACGTAGGAAAGTAATCCGAAAACCAAAACCCAACCTGTGACGGTAAGAGGCATTTGGAGCCTGAGAAAGGAGCGATGGATTTTCTCGAGCAGGCAAAAAACAATCTTACCGCCATCAAAAGGCAGAATCGGCAGCAGGTTTAATACCGCCAGGTTAATATTAAGCATTATCGCCAGGTTCAATATATTCATGAAATCGCCGGCAACCATTTGGCCGCCGATAGCCACAATTCCAATGACTCCGGACAGTTTGCCGGGATTGGCAAATAAAGACGGCAATGCGTATAGAAATTCAGAGGTTATTTTTGTTATCTGGACAAATGGAAAAATCAGAACATCATAAAATGAAAAGCCCATCGTTAACGCATTCAAAAAGCCCAGACAAATTACAGCCAAAATAATATTTGCCAAAGGCCCGCCCAGGGCAAATGCGATACGCCGGGACGAACTGATTTGAAAGAAGTCATCTACATCTTCCATTTCAGGTAAAACATACCCGGCGATGGGTAGGGCTGAGATGCGGTATTCAGTTTGGCCCTTGCGAAAGGACCATAATTTCGGACCAAAACCGACGGAAAATATCTGGATGGGTATATTCGATAATTTGGCAGCGATGAAATGACCTAATTCATGAATCAGAATCAGAAAACTAACCAACATAAACATTATAAAGTAACTCATTGTTTTTCCCCTTTTTTATAGACTATATCGGACAATTATCAGATTGTTCATTCATATTTAATATTACTGTTTCGTTTTTAGCGGGTTTTCGGATTCTTTGTAAAATCGATTCTGGAGGTTTAGGATAGTGTCGTCTTTTTTCAGGATTTTAATCAAGTCAACAAGCTGGTTTACCTGAGATTTTATTAAAAGTTCGCCGAGTTCGGGTTTGGCGTAGCTGCCATCGCCCGCGTAGTGGTTTGGGAATTGGGCGTACCAGAATATTCCGGTGTAATTGCCGGGCAGGTGTTTTAGGCGGGCGAGGTCTTGGCCGGACTGGTCTTTTGCGCGGTCCTTATGTACAAGGTCGGGCCTTGAAGCCAGCATTGTCGAGGTCTCGACCTCTCCTGCGTGGCCGCCGGTTTTGGTTTCTCTGAGCTTTTTTACTTTTTCTTCAACTTTCGGATCGGTTTGAGGCTTGAACAATACAACGCAATAGTCCCGCTGTTTTTCAAGCTGAGCCAGGCAGAAAAACGGCAGGAAACTATTGTTTCCGCCATGGCCGTTTACAAGGACAATTTTCTTAATTCCGTTGCGGGCAATTTCATCACAGGTCTGCTGGAGGATGTCCCAAATGAGTTTAGGGCTGTATGCGATTGTGCCGGGCTGGTGTTTTGCTTCCAAAATCTGGCTGAAATAGTATTGGGGGAAGACCAGGGCGTATTCTTTTTTTGCGGCCCGTAAAGCAACTTCCCTGACGTCAATTAAATCGGTTCCAAGGGGCAGGTGCGGGCCGTGCTTTTCGAAGACACCTATTGGAATGAGACAGACGCCCGCGGATTTTTCGGCGGCCTTTATAAAATCGGGGGCGGTAAGCTCTCCCCATTTGACCGGAAGGTCGGATTTTGGAGCCTGGCCTCTCGCGGGCAGGATGGCGGCTGAGGTGATAATAAATGAAGCAGAAACTAAAATTACGATACATGAAATCTTTTTTTGTTTGCTCATTTTGCTCTCCTTTATTTTGTCAATTTCCAACGGGGGTTTAACCACTTACTATAAGAGCCTATTCTATCAAATTTTTGTCTATTTGTCAGAAATAACATGTTAAATTCGGCAACCTTAAGGTTGGTAAGATCCGCGAGTAAGACTATTAAAAGGATCATATGGATCATTTTCCACGCAAGATCTTTCATTTTTGGCCTTTCGACAAATTGGGTTTGTTTGGCTTTGAAATTGGCTTAAATTGGGTTTGTTTTGGGTTAAATTGGGTTTGAATTGGGTTTGAATTGGGTTTGTTTTTTGGTGAAATCGGCGTTTTGGGGCGATAAATGGGGAAAATTGGGTTTGTTTTGCATAATTTGTCCCTATATAAAAATACATTATAATATAAATATCATAAACCTTTATCGTTATGTTACTTAGCCGATCATAATCGGTTATTGGGTGTTTCATATTACATATCTCAGGTTTCATGTTTTCTCGTTGAGGGCAGAAAAATACTCCCTCTATAATTAGACGAGTGTGCGGTTTTGAACCGAAAAAAG
>JAVVFI010000091.1:0-15085 GCA_032250555.1 Sedimentisphaerales bacterium | reverse complement strand
GGGGAAATATCTATTGCTTTGGAGAGGGGACTGGAAGGCCAGGAGTATGGGAAGCTAAAAGAACGGCACTGCCAGTAGCTGAGAATTCAGTTTATGCAAGAGTGGCCGAAGAGATCATTCAGCGAACCGGTATCGCCGAAGGTTATTGCCTTGATCTGGCCTGCGGAGACGGTCTGCTGGCGCTCGAATTGGCCCGTCGTACGAAGCTTCAAATCTATTGTGTTGAGAAGGACCCTGCCAGGGTAGAAGCCGCACGAAAGCTGTTTGATTCGGCAGGACTCTACGGAGTTCGAGTGACAATCCACCAGGCTGAACCAACCGATGTTCCGTATCCGAATTACTTTGCTGACCTGGTCATATCAGGCCGGTCGGTCACTGAGGGACCAGATGTGGTTTCCAATACGGAGGTGCAGCGTATGCTCTGTCCAACCGGTGGAATCGTATGTTTTGGCGGCCCGGGAGTCATGCAGCAAATTGTCCGGCGGCCGATGAAAGGCGTTGGAAATTGGACACATCAGAACGCAGACGCCGCTAACACACTCTGCTCCGATGATAATTTGGTCCATGGCCCGCTCAAGATGTTATGGTTTCGCGATACGGACTTTGTCATGTCCAACCGTCATAATCGTGGACCGGCACCGCTTATTGACATGGGGCGTATGTTTACTGAGGGGCTAAACGCAATTCGGGCTACGAACATCTACAACGGAAGAACGCTGTGGGAATTCTCGCTCGAAGGCATCCTCTTACCGTATCACAGGGGTGAAACGAGTGTAGGAGTAGCCTGGACGGGCAGCAACTTCTGCGTTGGCGGCAATCGAGTTTACGTGCACTCGGGAGACAGATGTCTCTGCCTCGACGTAAAGACAGGGCGGAACATGGCTGAACTCAAGCCGCCTCCACTTCCGAATGGAAAACCTGGAAAGTGGGGATACATTGCCTACAAGGCAGGCACGCTGTTCGGCACGTTGGTAAATGAGAAATACATAGTCAAGGGTTGGGCGTCCAGGTGGGACAGCAGCGAACAGTTTACCGAGTCATTGTTGTTTTTCGCGATGGATGCCCGAACAGGGAAACTCAAATGGACTTTTAAGCCGGAACATTCCATTCGTCACAATGCTGTTGCAGTCGGCCGGGGATGCGTTTATCTAATCGATCGGTCGCATGCGCCGGCGGACGAGTCTTTCGACTTGGCCGGAGGTAAAAATGAAGCAAAAAAACGAGCTGCAGCGAGCGGAGAGAGCGAAGAAAAAGAGCTCCACCGATTAAGAGAACATCCGACCGGTCGGTTGCTTGCGTTAGACGCGGAAACCGGCGAGGTCTTATGGAATATCAGCGATGACATATTCGGGACGATGTTGGCTTACAGTACTAAACACAACGTGCTGCTGATGAGCTACCAGCCTGTCCATCAGGCGACTCGTCTTTCCGAATGGGGTGATCGAATGGCTGGCATAAATCCGAGCGATGGGAAACGATTATGGGATATCAGGGCTGAGTACGAATCCCGGCCGATTCTTAATGACCGTACTATCTATGCACAGCCCGGAGCGTGGGACCTGTTGAACGGTGAAAAATTACCGTTTACCTTTACAAGATCATACGGGTGCGGCATCCCTGTCGGCTCGAACAGGATGCTGGTGTTCCGTTCAGCCACGCTTGGCTATTTTGATCTGACCGGCACCCGCCGTACGGAAAACTACGGTGGCATCCGGCCGGGCTGCTGGATAAACGCCATTCCGGCAGGGGGGCTGATATTAATGGCCGATGCTGCCAGTTGGTGCACCTGCAGCTATCTGAACCAGGCGACGTGCGCATTGCAGCCCGTTGAATAAAGGCTTGATTGGGATTTCAAATTTAAGGACATCATCATGTATCGAAAAGTGAATCAACACAAGTTCTCAAAAGCGACATTGGCAAGGCTGGGTTCCATTATGCTTCTGTTGGTTTTTGCAATTCCAAATTTAACGGCCGTTGCCGGGGAGGTGACGTATTCCAAACTGTGGGGACGCAGCGGCGAACTCTGGTCGCCGACCAGTCGTCTGCCCGATTTTTCCTATGCCGGTTATAGCCGGGGTGAACATCCCTTGCGGGATCTCAAAGCCGATGTCAGTGTTAAACAATTCGGTGCCATCGGCGATGGAGAAACGGACGATACGCATGCCTTCAAGAAAGCCATCGAACAATCACCGGGCAAGACGATCTTCGTTCCGGCCGGCCGATATCGCATCACCGATTTTCTCTACATCCGCCATACTGGTACATCTCTGCTCGGCGAAAGCCCTGTGAAATCCATTCTGTTCTTTCCCACGCCTCTGCACACGATTAAGCCTAACATGGGAGCCACTACCTCCGGCCAGCCCACGTCCAATTACTCGTGGTCTGGCGGTTTCGTCTTCGTTACGGGCTCATCCTCGCGGGATGTGTTGGCCGAAGTCACTTCTCCAGCTATGCGAGGGCAGCAATCGTTGTCCGTCTCAAAGCCCGAGGTGTTCACAGTTGGGCAGGATGTGCGATTGAGCTTGCGGGATACCGAGAGTCAGAGTCTGGCTAAATATCTCTACGCCGACGATCCGGGGCCGATCACGAATCTCAAGTCGCGTGCCCAGGTATCGTTTCTGTGTCGTATCACGAAAATAGGTATCCCAGGCAAGTATATAGAATTCGATCGCCCGCTGCGCTCGGACGTCCGGCTCCAGTGGAGACTCCGTTTGTACGATGCATCCTGCAGCGTAGAGGACGTCGGCATCCAAAACCTCTGCTTCGAGTTCCCGGTCACACCGTACAAAGGGCACTTTACGGAACTCGGCTACAACGCCATTGCGATGCGCGGCGTTAGGAACTGCTGGGTCAGGAACATCAGGATTCACAACGCCGACAGCGGTATGTTTATTTCGGGCAACAACATTACCCTTCGTGAGATATCGCTGACATCCGAGCGCCCCAGGGAACGGCAGCGCAAAGCGACAGGTCATCACGGTATCACAATCGGAGGCCAGGACAACCTGCTCGACAACTTTCAATTCGAAACCCGTTTCATGCACGATATTACCGTCACCAGCGGATCGTCGGGCAACGTCGCCGCTTCCGGCCGCGGCATCGACATCTGCTTCGACCATCACTGCCATGCCCCTCATGCAAACCTTTTCACCGATATCGACCTCGGCGAGGGCTCACGCATGTTCCAATCAGGCGGTGGTGCAGCGCTCGGTCGCCATTCAGCCAGTTGGGAAACGTTTTGGTGCATTCGTGCCCAGCGCACCCAGAAATGGCCCGACGGATGGGGCTCTAATATGATGAATTTCGTTGCCGTTCAGCCCGGACAAGACTCCGTCACCGATGCCGACGGACGATGGTTTGAGGCAATTGAACCGGCGCGTATGCACCCGCGCAATCTCTATGAATCCCAGATTCGGCGCCGTCTCCAAAGCAGGATTTCATCTCAGCGAGCATCGGTTGAACCGCTGACATCCATCCGTGTTGAGCCGAAGCCCGTTGACCACTCTATGGAACGCCGTGTGCGGCGTCAGCCCACTGTGCCTCCTGATTATAAGGAAATACCATTCATTGAAACAACAGCCGAACCCGAGTTGACGAACGCAGAGAAGCAGCGCGGATACTTGTTGTTCCATCGTCCTATCACCGAGCCGGTGTATCCGAATTCCAGGCCCCTTCCCCATGAGCGTCTGGAACAGCTCGTTGCTTTCGCCACACCCGGAGAATTTGAACCGCTGACATTCAGTATCTATCCTGTCAGAAAACTGCAGAACCTCAAAGTTCGTTGCTCGTCGTTGATATGCGACGCCGGCGAGATTCCTGCCGCCGAGATAACTGTTCGTCTGGGCACCTATTGGAATGTCGGATATCCTCGCTATACCTCTCGATCCACATTTCGGCGTACACCAGAACTCCTGGAGCGCATCAGCGTTCACTCGTCTCCGCCGGAGGAGTGCCAACGCTATTGGATACAGGTTCATGTACCCGGAAATGCGAAACCAGGTTTATACAAAGCGACCATATCCGTATGGGACGATGGCTTCGAAAAAGCAATTCAGATCCCCGTATTATTTCGAGTACTTGCATTCAAGCTCCATAAGGATCCCGCCAGGCACTACTCGTCCTATTACTATGTGCGGAACCGGACTCAGTATGCGGACAAACCAGAATCGTTCGTTCGCAAAGCAGCCGACAACGAATATCGGGCGATGGTCGCGTATGGTTTGGATATGACTCCAACCCTGTATCTTGGCTGCGCTGATGGTAAAACAATATACCTCCCTTACCCTGACGAACTCAACCAGATGCTAAAGGCAGGTCTGACCGGACCTATCCCTGTCACGGCTGGTAATGTCATCTCACGCTTCTACCGCGACACTACTCCCGGCGGCGAGCGCGGCTCCCATTGGCTCATCAGCAAGCTGCCGCCACAGGAATTCTACGAGAGAATAACAGCGGCATTCAAGACTTTCGAGATAGAACGCAAGGCAAAAGGATGGCCTGAATTCATTTGCTGTCCTATCGACGAGGTAGCCGCAGATCGAAAGGAATTCGGTGCGAAGGTTTACGCGGCGGTGAAAGCGGCCGGTATTCGTACATATGCAACGAAAGATCCCACGGCCGCCGATGCCGCCCCATATCGGCCCTACATCGATATTTGGTGTTCACAGCCGTATTCGGTTCCCTATGAGAAAATCGTTGGTCAAGACCAATACGAGTACTGGTGCTACCCTAACCACAACGCCGGCGAGATCAAAGATCGCCGTGTGATGTGTAAGGGTGGACGCATGACTTATGGATTCGGCTTCTGGCACAGCGGCTACACAACACTGATTCCGTGGAACTGGAACTGGACGCCGGGCGACGATCAATTCGACTACTTGCGCGGCTCACATTCAGGGTGCGGCCAGAGGATCGACGAGGACGGTGAAGTCATCCCGACTATCTACTGGGAATGTTTTCGGGAAGGCAAAGACGATGCCCGATATATTTACACATTGCAGCAAGCCATCTTCCAACGTGAGGGCTCACCGAGTGAAGAATGTCGGCGTGCTGTCGCCGGCGCTAGAAAGCTCCTCCAGGAAACGTGGGATGCCATCAATGTCCAGGAGAAATATCTGGCAGACGGTATGTGGCCCTCCGAGGAATTCAACACCCGCCGCTGGCTGCTGGCCCAGGCAACCAGTAAGCTACTGCAGTACCCGGCGGTCAGGACAGGCCGTGCGCCGTCCGTTCTGGTGACGAACACCTCACAGCAGCCGGCCAAAACAGAAGCATCGATCATTGACAAAGCGCTGCAGACTGGGAATATCCAGGCGATGGACCTGGGCGGGGACTTCGCCGCATGGTCAAACGGTACCAAAGAAGGCAAGACCGAGATTACTGCCGCGGCCGGGCACAAGGATATGAAGGAACTGTATTGGAGGGTCCGCATCGACCACAAAACAGACGGTGGTGAAGGTGGTCAATACCCAGTCGGCTGGCCTCGTATCGCCAGATCATTTCAAGAGGGCCAATTAGACTTCACCGCCTACGACTATCTATCGCTGTTGATACGCGTTGATTCCAATCGAGATGAGGTGGCCGACGACTCGACACGAATCGGATTGTCCCTCCGTTCGCATGCGCCTCCCAGGCGTCTCTTTGAAACGCGAGTAGATTTGGGAGACCGTCAACGCCAGTGGATTCCCCTGCGTTTCTCGCTCAGCGAACTGATCGGTCAGGCAGGCGTTGGCCGTGATCCGTGGCGTTCGATCTCCAACGTCCAGTTGTATGTTGCCGAAAGCGACTATACTCACGGTACGGACCTCACTTTCCAGATCAGAGATATCAAGCTGCTTCGATTTACAACACCGACAATACAGCGTGTGTATGCTCCGGAGTACATCACGCTTCCTCGCAATCGCCTCGCGGTTTCCTTTAGCATTCTGGGAACTCGATCTGTTCGAAAAGGCAGCCACACCATCACGATATCGCTCGCATCTGGCGACGGCAAAACTCTAACGGAGCAGCAACAGGACCTTGCCGACGGACGTGTTGTTGTTCTCGATACATCGAATCTCGTTCACGGACGCTACAGCCTGAATCTGACGATAGCCGCTCCTGACGGTTCAACGTGCGCATGGGAAAGTCAATCAATCGAAGCTGTCGGCGGCTTACTGACCCGCCCTTAGCTGCAGGCGTTAAACGCTCCCATTTTCGCGATCTGTAAATTTCAATGTGAAATCGGATTGGGTATCCGATGATAATAAAATTGGTTATTTTGTTGTTCGTTATCTCGCATTCTGCTATCCTTTTAGTTAACAGTGTGAATGGTTGGTGTGCGAAGCAATATAAGGAGAAGTATATGAAAAGAGCAAAAATTGTCCTTTCAGTCAGTTTAGCAATCACTTTTTTCATGATACAGATATCTTCGGCGTGTGCCAAAGAAAAGGCTTCTCGTATGAAAGACCTTCTTACCGAGACCCAGGAACACAGGGGCGCCCGAATGAAGTGGTGGCGAGAGGGTCGCTTCGGTATGTTTGTTCACTGGGGATTGTACTCCGGCCTGGCCGGAACGTGGAAGGGCAAGTCTGTCGGTGAACGAGGCGGCATGGAGTGGATCCAGCAACGCGTCCGTGCGGACACTTGGGAGTATGCCCACGAGGTGGTTCCCCTATTTCACCCGAAGGAAAATTTTGCCGATGAGTGGGCGAAACTCGCCCGGGAAGCCGGATGTAAATACGTTGTATTTACAACTAAACACCACGATGGCTTCTGTCTGTTCGATTCCGAATACACCACCTACGATGCTCATGACCTCATAGGCCGTGACCTCTGTCAGGAGATTGTGGACGCTGTTCGCAAAGAGGGGCTGAAGGTTGGCTTCTATCACTCTGTCATAGACTGGCACCATCCCCAGTACGACTATCTCAAAGCCGACCAGTTGCCTCATCCACTAAAGGGCAAGCCGTCCCCGAACGGCCCTCGCAATCATGATATTTATGTCGGTTATCTCCACCATCAGGTTCGCGAAATTTTCTCGAACTATGGCCCCATCGACGTCATCTGGTGGGACTACTCGAAAAAAGGTAACGAAGGTTCATTTTGGCGTGCTAACGAACTCATGGCTACCGCACGCAGCCTCCAGCCGGCCATTATCTCGAACAATCGCCTATACCATATCCCTCACATCGAAAAAGATGATTCTATAGATCGCCTGAGAACATGGAAGCCGGAGCAGGGCGATTTTACTACACCCGAACAGACTATCCCTTCTACTGGAATCCCCGGCGTTGACTGGGAAGTTTGTATGACGATGAACACGACATGGGGATACTCTGAACATGACCGCGCATGGAAATCCCCTGAAATATTAATCCGCAACCTTGTTGATATTGTTTCGAAGGGTGGCAACTACTTGTTAAATATCGGCCCCAAAGGCGACGGCTCTATCCCTCAGAAAAGCATAGATTCCATGCGAACCATCGGCCGATGGATGGCTGCAAATGGTGAAGCTATTTACGGTACGACCGCCAGTCCCTTCGAGCCTCCGTCATGGGGTAGATACACTAAGAAGGCAGGAAAGCTTTACGTACATGTGTTTCAGTGGCCTAAGGACGGTACACTCCAGATTCCGACAGAAGAGCTGCGCATCAGGCGTGTCTATTTGCTTGCCGACCGCAATCGAACCTTGTTGAAGGCCGACAAGAAATCTGATTCACTGGTTATTCATGTTCCGCCAAAAGCTCCCGATGACATTGCCTCGGTCATTGTAATCGAGCATCAGTAGTGAAATCAACTTCATGTTCGTCTTTTTACAAAGGCTTATACCAATACCAGGGTAAGGTTGACTCACAGGGCAATATCAGCTAATATGAATAGGGTTTAACTCCCGTGCGCTCACAAAGCTAAACCGAAATAAACTTCAAATATGAGGTTGATTGAAAGGGCTCTTAATGACGGACATTGTTACTACTCCGAAAGCTGTCTGCTGCAAACAAAAAGCTCTGAGAATTATCTATCAGGTACTGATCTCAGAATTTCTCCTTCTTACTCCCGTTGGAACATTGTGCCATGCTGCCAACGAGCAGTCTGCTTTACCGGATATATTTAGTTCCGAGGATTTGTTATGGGAAATCCGGCTTGGGACTCATCAATACACAATTCCGAAAATTGATAGAGGCCGGATGTACATCGGCACGAATGATATAGCACTCAAACACCCCGCGGTAAAAAGAACCGGTGGTGGAATCCTTATGGCTCTCGATCCGGCCACGGGAAAAATGATCTGGCAAATGCCGATTCCTCGCTACATGAAAGGCACAACCCCGCCATACCATTTCAATCAGTGGAAGTGTGGCGTGTGTTCACAACCGGCGCTCGACGATAACCGATTGTATATCGTAGGGCCTCGCGGTGACATTCTCTGCCTGGACCGCAATGGTCAGGAAGATGGCAATAATGGGCCGTTCAAAAACGAAACCGAGTATATGGGACTACCGAAGAATTCACCTTATCAACTCACAAAAACCGATGGCGACATCATCTGGCAATTTAATATGATTACGGAAATTGACGCAGTACCGCATGATGTCTGCGGCAATTCCCCATTGATCCACGGAGATTTCGTGTATGCCTCATCCTCCAACGGCCAGGATGACAAGCATAAGTTCGTTGCCAACCCACTCGCTCCGAGCCTGATTGTACTCGATAAATATACCGGGCGACTTGTGGCAACAGACGGCGAACTGATCGGACAGCGAATGTTCCACGGCCACTGGTCTTCACCGGTAGCTGCTCAGGTTAATGGGCAAACAATAATTCTCTTCGGAGGCGGAGATGGTGTTCTGTATGCTTTCGAGCCTTATGTACCCTCAAACGCTGACGATAAAATACAAACACTCAAGAAAATCTGGCAGTATGACTGCAACCCCCCGGACTATCGCCGAAGAAATGGTCGTGAAATACCCTACGCAAAGCATAGCAATAAAAGCCCCGATGGGCCCAGCGAGATTATTTCAACGCCTATCGTTGATAAAGGGCGAATCTATGCGACTATCGGGCAAAGCCCTGTCCATGGGAAGGGGCAAGGTATGCTGTCCTGCATAGACGCTGCGACAGGTCGGAAAGTCTGGGATAGCCGCCTGTTAGATCGCAGTATTTTGACATTAGAGATTCATGATGGATTATTGTATGCACCCGATTTAACAGGCCGGCTTCATTGTTTTAATGTCGAAACAGGACAGCACTACTGGCAGCATGAACTCGAAGGCGCTGTCTGGTGTGCCTCTCCAATCGTTGTCGATGGCAAGGTCTATATCAGCACCGAAGACAGCGTGTTGTGGGTGCTCAAAGCCTCTCGCCAAAAAGAAGTCATCTCTCGTTCTCAACTTAAATCTGTAGCCATAACTCCGGTCGTTCACGATGGCGTATTCTATCTTCCAACACAGAGAAGACTTTTTGCTATTAAGTTGAATACACGCTGATTAACATCCGTCTCAGGATTAAAGGTGTATAGGCTGTTTTGGCCGACGCTCATGTTTAGTACGTTTTGACTGTTCTGGTTTGGATGTCCCAATTAAAAGGAATCCGTCTATGACAAAATACATTGAATTTTGCTGTTCTTTCAGATTACGGAAATATATCCCAACTGTATTGTTCGCTTTAATTCTATTGTCTTTTATCTCGTGCTCTGAAACGTACGGAAAAGAACAACCCGCAATGACTATGCGTCTCGGTGGATGTGGAGGAGTTTATTTTTACGCTTCAGCAGGTGAATTGTGGGTGGAGGTAGAAAAACAGGATCTCAACATACGCCGAAACAAGACTCATTTACATGCTCTGCTTTTAGCCCCTGATCGTACTGTAGTCGATGAGGCATGGATTGCCGATGATAGTCAACCGGCCGGAAGCGGCCCGGGAATTGTACAACGCGTATTACTACGTACAAAGGTTGAGCGGCCCGGTGTATATGGATTGAACATTACTGTTACTGAAGACCGCTATGGTGAAAATATTTCATGGGGATTCAGAACAAACTGTCGGAAATATCTGATAGAGACTTCGCGGGGGCATAAGGATGCACGCCATGAGGAACCTCTTGTATTCCGTAATGCCGGCTCCCAAGGTGATGTTGTATTTATGCCGGGTATCAAACCGTTTTTGATAGAAGTAAGTGGCTTGTCAAAAAGTGTAAAAAATTTGCTCGTTTACGATGAGGATGGGAAGGAAATAGTTACTCTTGATGTTTCACCGGAGGGAAAGGTCTGGCATGGTTTTCTCTCTGACAATTCACGATACGGAAAGTTATGGCGATTACATTTGAACGATGCTCAGGCCGTAATAAACATTGACGGTGTAACTCGCTGGGAAAGAGGTGATATCTGGGAAAATCTTTCGTTATGGACTCCTGACGTATCTTCGTGGTTTCCCTTTCATGAAAACCGGTGGCTGCTGACTCCATACAGCAGGAAGATTTATTGCAATACCGGCAGTGAAGGTACGGTCAACTTTACTATACATAATAACAGTCAGAAATCGAAGCGTGTGAAACTGTCTTTAGAATTTGATGGCAATGCCGCTTGGTCGGCTGAATTGCTTAAAACCGAAGTCATACTTGAGGCTAACTCTTCTACACAGGTTCCGCTTGCCTATAGAGTGCCCTCGAAAGGTACACAGTGGAAGTGTTATGTCCGGGCGTCTGTCCTCGATGATACCGGCTTTTCAACATGGTCCTCGGTGGCACTGCACCGCGGAATCGCTCCGGCTCTGTCACCTGTAAAAGTGCCTATAAAGCTTGAACCATACCGACATGAAAATGAGCAGTTTGGGTACCTGCCTGAGTACCCTCTTGATAACCAGGTCTATTTCGATATGGAAAACCGGCCTTTTATTATTTCAAACAATGGTGTGTTTTCCATGCGAGATAATGTCTGGATTAAAACCACCACCGCACATCGTCCTGATACTAATGGAATCATCCCTATTAGACCTGTAGGTACCAAGATTGCTTTCGATTTGGATAATGATGTTTATTTGTTGGCACGGGATAATGGATCAAACTGCCTCCTCCGCTCCAGTGATCATGGTGCGACTTTTACTGCTTGGCCTGTTCCGGGTTCGGGCAATTTCGACATCGAGCAGTTTTCCGGGCACAATATGATAAGCGGACCACCACCTCTGACGCGTTTCCATGAGACTGCGAAAGATCCCAAATTAATATGGCGCCGCATTAATGACCTTGACCTGATACTGCCGGCCAAGAAATCTGATGGCTCAATAGTTATGGGCGATCCCATAGCTGTCTCGAAAAAGTGTATCGGCCTTTCCGCTCATTCGGGAATACCATCCACAATTGTATCGCGGGGGGATAAGGTTCATATTGCCTGGGGTGAGGCGACACTTCCAGAGGAGAAAGCACCCGGTGTACCTACTTATGTGGCAACATATAACCGCTCAACGGGAAAACTTGGTTCGCCCGCACTCCTTGGGTATGGTCCCCCGGCGAATGATGTACATAATTCGCCGTGTATAACCATGGATAGTTATGGCTATCTCCACGTGCTGATAGGCACTCACGGCCGCACCTTCAAATATGTTCGGTCATTATCGGCCAACAATGCGAGCGGCGGTTGGACAGAAGCCGAAGATGTCAGCCCCGGCCTTCGCCAAACCTACGTTGGCATGGTCTGCGGTCCCGATAACGCTCTGCATCTGGTTTTTCGACTATGGCTGACCGACAACAAGTATTACCCCGCAGGTTATTATGCTAACCTGGCCTACATGAATAAGCTGCCGGGAAAGAAATGGTCCGATGCCTTGCCCCTGGTTGTCGCACCGTTCTCGGAGTACAGTATTTTTTATCATCGGCTGACCATCGACAGGAAGGGCGCATTATTCCTTTCTTACGACTATTGGTCAACTTTTTGGTTCTATCGCACTGACCACCGTGGGAATCGGCGATCGCTCTTGATGTCGCCGGATAGTGGTAAAACCTGGGAACTTGCTCAATCATCTGAATTCCGACAATAAGAACCATTTTACTCAACATAACTTTTTTGATAACGATGGCCTCCTTTTGGTTGTTGATTAGATAAAAACTTTTTATATTTCGTAATAGTAAGCGTATTCTTGCTTGACAGGTTCAGTAAAAGTCTATATTTAAGGTGTATTATTGATTGTTGACTCGGTAGAAACCGTAGTCTAATGGATTGTTGTCTCTAATTTTTCATCGTAAGGAGAGTATGTTATGGCAAAAACGAAGGTAGGTGTTAAGCCGATGACCAAGAGTGAAATTGTATCTGGTATAGCTGATAAAACAGGATTGACGAAGAAGGATATAAATTCTGTGTTTGAAGCAATGGCTGCGCAAATTAAAAAGAGTCTCGGTCGCAGCGGCGCCGGTGCATACACCGTGCCCGGCTTGATGAAGTTGGTCGTAGTGCGAAAACCTGCAACCAAAGCCCGTAAGGGTATCAATCCCTTCACCGGCGAAGAAACAATGTTCAAGGCCAAACCGGCACGGAATGTTGTGAAGATTCGGCCCCTTAAGAATCTAAAAGACATGGTTTGACTTTCGGAAGAATGAAGATAAGTTAAACAGGCCCGCATTATGTTATAATTTTGTGGGCCTGTTTTTTTTACTATGTTTTTATCAGGTCGAAAATGTTTGTTCAATATGGTACTTGTCAAGCAGGTATCGTACTGTGAATTATTCGTCCATGAGGAAATTCCAATTAGCAGGAAAGGTTAAATAGATGGTATGTGAACGAGATCAAGAGCCGACGTTACGGACTGACTTAACGGTCAACGGTCAGAAAATCGAACTGAACAGCTTTGTTCAGAACTTCATGGGAGGGGCAATCATAGGCATGCTTGCGTCATTGCGCGGTGTCGGTGATATACAATCCGTTAGTCTGGAGATTTCGAAAACTTCGGACAAGAGGGCGGGGCAAGAATGATTAATATTCCCGGCATGCTGATGGTTGGCGCCAGTTGTAAGGCTGACGGCAAGACTACGTTTACTTGTTCTTTGATCGAGAAATTCGGTTCGCAATTCGATATTGTCGGAGTGAAGATAAGTACGATAGACTCGGTCAACAAGAGTCACCACCCGGATGTCACTGGAGTCGGAAAGAACAACTCGCCTTTGCATCCTTATTACATTACAGAGGAGAAAGAAAAAAGCGGCCATACTGATACGGCCCGAATGCTGGCGGCAGGCGCTAAAAAAGTTTTGTGGCTTCAGGCTCTGGATGCTCACCTTGAGGAAGGGGTAAAGGATCTGGTGGAAAATTTCTTCACTGAAGAAACCGTGTCAATCTGTGAATCGAATCGTGCACGCAGGATAATCGAACCCGGGGCATTTATTATGATTAGGGGATCCCAAGGGACAAGCTGGAAACCCTCGGCACAGGAAGTTGTCGAATATGCTGATAGAATCGTAGTCTCTGACGGGGCTGAATTCGATATTGATTTGAATGACATCGAGCTTATTGAGAAGCGATGGATTGTCAGGAAGCCGGCGATTCAATAGAAAACTGATTTCATATATTTACTTTTCATAAAGAGCTTGTGTTAATTGTTACTCTTAAATAGAGTATATTCAAATAATCCGCTCAATTCTCGCGAACGTCATAAGCGTAAAGATCCTGGTCACATCGGATATACAATTTTCCGCCGCAGACGACGGGATGTGCCAGGTAAGAATTGGCCGGCTTTCTTTTCGACTCAAATCGGCTGACAATGTCGAATCCGTCAGGAGTTACGGCGAGCAGGGACATCGTGCCCTGGTGGTTTAAGGCGTAGATCATTCCGTCTGCGTATGTGATGCCTACTTTGCCCAGTGTACTGTCGAGCTTGATTGTTTTGCCTGTGAGAAAGTCAACGCAGTAGAAAATTCTTCCGCCCATTCGGCATGAGCAGCCGTATAGTTTGCCGTCTATCAGAACGGTACCGCTGTGACAGTCGTCCAGATCCCGCCGATGCCATACAGTTGAGGCTGTATGCGAAACGGGATCTGTTTTCAGCAGGGTTCCTCCTGAAGAGTGCCCACAGGCGATGAAGACGTAGCCATTGTGAAAGACAGGTCTCAGGGCATTTTGCGGCGACATGGGTATGAAAGGCGCCGACCAAACGAGCTTGCCGGTTTCGACGTTCAGGCCGAATACCGATCTTTGTGTCATGTTGATCAACTGACGCTGGCCACCATGATTCACGACTATCCCGGAGCAGTAAGCGGCGGAGTGTTCGATTTCGGTATTAACCCAGAGAGTCTTTCCAGTCCGTTTATTCAGAGCAACGACGCGGCCTTTAGGCCCACCGGGCATGCACAGGACTTTGTCGCCATCAACGATCACATTCTCAGCGAAAGCCCAGATGCCGAACTGTGCTTCAAATTTGGATTTGAGATCCACCGCCCAAAGTGGTTTGCCCGACTTTGCCTCGTACGCTGCCAGCCTGCCATCCGGATTCATGTGATAGACAGTTCCATCATTCCAGGTCGGCGTCGCACGTGAACCCGGGCTCGGCCCGCGCCATGCTTTACCGTTCGGCATCTTCCACAACAGCTTACCGTCCATATCAAGAGCCATAACCATTTCCTCTTTGCCTATATCGCCGGCTGTAAAAATCACTCCCTGGGCGATAGATACTCCCGAATAGCCTTTGCCGCACTGTGAATATTTCCAGAGCAATTGCGGGCCGCCTTCGGGCCATTTCTTTAATAAGCCCTGGTCGGGGGATATGTTCTTTCGGCCGGAGCCGTGAAATTCGGGCCAACTGGAATTGCCAGCGGATGATATTGGAATGTGGATGTGAGAGGCGATTATTAGTAACAGAGTTGCAACTATAATCCGTTTTGTGTTCATAATTTTTCCTTGCTGGGCAATAGTATTGTGTACATATTTTTCATGGCATTGTAACAAGAATGTTCGTTTGATGAAATCAGTTCGTTGCCAACAAATTGGCTTTGTATTGGCTTTGTATTGGCTTTGTATTGGCTTTGTATTGGGTTTGAATTGGGTTTGTTTTGGCTTAAATTGGCTTTGTTTTTTGGCGGCCACAAAGCCAAAAAAAATATTATAAAGCTCTGTCATATCTAAGTTTG
>JAVVFI010000090.1:0-15135 GCA_032250555.1 Sedimentisphaerales bacterium | reverse complement strand
CTATTTGATAGCTGTCGGCGGGTCATCTCTGGCTTATATTAAGCACCGAAATTCTTTAGCATTGGATTTCGACAAAGTGCTTACTGTTGACCACCTCAAAAGCCTGCTCGAAAGCAAAGAAAAGAAAATTGCAAAACTAAAGACTTATACCTTTATAACCGCAAACAAAAATGAAATTCCAATTCCTGAACCTCGAACACCTGACTTTTTCGGCTTTAAAACAGCTTATGAAATTCTGAGCGACGCCCTTTGGCGAAGAGCAAGCAGTATAGCCTTTTCCCCCACACCTCAAGATTACAACATAGCATATTATGTTGACGGCTCTGTACTTAAACAGCCAAGCATAGGCAAGGAGCAAATGAAGTATTTCATTAGCTTCGTCAAAAATCTTGCCGACCTGGATACTAAAGAAAAACGAAAACCTCAAAAAGGTTCATTTAAGATCGCTAAGGGTGAAAATTATACCGAGTGGGAAGTAACCACAGCCGGTTCTACCGCAGGGGAACAGGTCAGACTCAAGGAAGTATCACATGAAGAACTGCCAAGATTAAATGAACTCGGCTTAATGCCAGAGCAGCATGAACAATTAGCCAGATTCAACAAGATTAAGCAGGGTGTATATATAATAAGCGGCCCGGCAAAAAGCGGTATTACAACAACACTCTATGCATTTCTACGGCATCATGACGCATTCATCAACCATATAAGCACTCTTGAAAGACAGGCATCCCATACGCTTCCGAATATATCCCAAAACAGTTTTAGTCTCAGTGACACAGGCACAACAACATTCGCCAAAAAGCTGTTAACGGTCATGCGAACAGGGCCGGATGTTGTTGGTATTGGCGAATGTGAGGATGCCGAGACTGCTCAGGTTGCCTGTAAAGCAGCCGCTGATGGAAAACTTGTTTATATTACCATCAAAGCTGACGGTGTGATCCAGGCATATGCCAAATGGATGAAATTCGTCGGCGACAGGAATCTGGCTGCAGGCACCCTTCTCGGTATCAGTAACCAAAGGTTGGTCAGATTACTTTGCAGTGAGTGCAAACAGGCATACACACCGGACAAGGAACTTTTGAAAAAGTTTAATATAAGCGCAGAAAAAACAAAAGTTCTTTACCGGGCAGGCAAAGTCTTGTACGACAAACGCGGCAAAGCTACTACATGTGAAAAATGTCAGGGAACCGGTCATTTCGGCAGGGTTGGCATTTTCGAAATGATCACACTGAGCAGTGACTTAAGAAAAGCCCTGGTACAGACGAGGTCACTGCCGGAAATCGGTACTCAATTCAGACGTGCCAAAATGCTCTATTTGCAGGAACAGGCACTAAGAAGAGTTATCAGTGGAACAGTAGCAATAAATGAAATGATCCGGGTGCTTTCGGCAGGCAAGGCAAAAAAAACAAAATAATTGTTAGTGGACTGTGAATTGTTGTCAAATTACGGAACGCTAAAAAGGAGATATTGTAATGGCCAGCTTATTAGTGGTGATAATAATATTGGGATGCGCGGCATTCCAGTTTTTCAAAGGCACATTTATCAGGGCATTTGCAACTATAATAATCGCTATTTGCGCAAGCATAGCTGCATTTGGCTTCTTCGAGGTTCTGGCAAATGTCTTCATCAGCCGCAGTGAAACCGGCAGTTTCCTGGCCATCGTACCGTGGGCACAACCGCTCAGTTTTGCTTTGCTCTTTATTATAGTTTTTGGAGCTTTGCAAACAGGTATGATATTTCTAACGCAAAACCAACCGGTTGATTTAGGATTTCTGCCTGAACGTATCGGACGGGTTGTATGCGGAATTATCCTGGGCCTTTTACTGTCGGGTTTCTTACTTACGACACTTGGGATGGCACCATTGCCAAACAAGTACCCCTATCAGCGGTTTGACGGCAAACGCA
This sequence comes from Sedimentisphaerales bacterium, assembly GCA_032250555.1. GTDB lineage: Bacteria > Planctomycetota > Phycisphaerae > Sedimentisphaerales > Anaerobacaceae > NIOZ-UU13. The sequence goes on along the minus strand of JAVVFI010000090.1, from coordinate 13,230 downwards.
ACAAAGTTCTGCTAAACACAGACGGCTTCTCGGCGGGCCTGTTCAGCATCATAAGTAAGGGCAGCTTGAGCGGCAAAAGAAGTTTCGCCACTATTCATCCAAACTTTATCGACCAGATTCATCTGAACAGACAGATTTCCGGCACCCCGCTTGTCACCAGTAAAGCTCCGGCGATAGGCCTGCCAAAACCGACGGAACCGGCTGTCTGGCCGGCCCCCGAAAGTCTGAAGGAACAGATAAGCCAAATTGTTGCCGACTTGAACCGTCAAAGCAAACTTAAGGATGATTCAACCAGCAAGACTATATCAATGCCCGGGCTTATCAGCAACGATTATCAACCTACAATAGTGCGAGTAGGAATAAAAAGTACCGCACTAAGCGGCAAACCAAAGATAAACGGCGGTACATTTTTGCTTTCGCAATTAAGACTCATCTGTAAACAGCAGGGATACGGTGACGAGCCATTAACCGGACCGGGAATAAACATTTACCCCATCGGACATTTGAAGGCGGAGGACCAGATTCAGGTAAGCACTGAGATAAAATTAACCAGCAAGGATCACTTCAAAGGGAACGCCAAGGAAAAGTGGATTGACTTTGTTTTTTGCATCCCAAGGGATTATGTGCCGATGCTGCTCGAATTTAAGCAAAACAGTATTGTCGAGATACCGTCGAAAGCTATCGTTACTGCTGATAAGGCGCCATCGCCAGTCCTTTTTAACTACAAATAACAACAGCAGGAAATTCGAGAAGCCCCCATCCAGCCCCGGGCACAGTTGCGCATAGATTCGGGCTTATGGTAAAGATGTCATTGATAGGTCCACCACGGCTTAACATCTCCGCAAAAAGCAATAGTTCAATCGGCTTACCTAATATGCGCCGATGATATGAATTGTAGGGGTATAGAGTAAGTTACGCTTTCTTGTGACCAAACCCATTTTGAGGATACTGTGTATAGAATTAGGCTGGTAAAATTGAATTTGTATAAGCGCGGGTATTTCGGCCTAAGTGACATCCAGCACTGCCACATATACCTTTAGCTGCAAACAACCAATTCTTCCAAATCCAGCTCCATCAGATGCTCAAGATAAGCGTTGAGATCCTCCTCTGAAAAATTGGCGAGAAATTCCGGCTTGGCACTTCTGTTGATTTCACAAATGTAATCGATCAACTCCCTTTTACTCATAAGCACTGTTCCTTCAAAAGTAGTAATTAATATTATTAACCTACGCAATATCGACAGTGAGCACAATTTTTCTTTAGCCTTCCATACAACAGCCCTCTTAACGACCCATAACACAAAACACCATATAGCTGAATCGAATTTGCTTCGACTACTATATATAGTCTAAGTAGTGATCCTATGTTGACCACGTATTTCACTGTCCAATAAAATCGCTTTAGCAGTTTACAAATCAAGACAAAATAAATTTGCTAAATTTTTATTTTTCTATGAGCAGCAATGGTTCGGACTAAACAGCGACGGAGAAAGCATGTTTGTTATCGGCCGCATGAGAAGTCTTGCAAAAAAGTTGATGTGCATGACTCAATATTTTGAAAGTAAATCGCTGAGTAACTAAAGAATTAATTACTGCTCCTTTACACTCGCAGCATTTATAACAACCATCAAAAATTATAATTTCGAGTCACACTCTGAGCAATAATTCTCTGATACAAATCAATCGATATAAGATATGAATTAAGCTGAGAAGAAATACATAATTTGAGATCAGGCATATATCATTGCAAAAAGAAGTCTTAGCCCGTGCTTATATCAACACCCGGAGACGGCTCAAATAAGCGTGCCAAAGTCCGCATACCAAAACCGGCAAAGCCTCCCCTGCCTCTCACAACCTCATTGCTCTTTTGACCGATATCTATCGGACAACTACACATTTCATCTGCGTCTGGTCCCTTATCAGCAGCTTTCCATCAGCAAGTGCAATAGGTGCCCAGTTTTGGGTTCTGCCTCCAACTCTTGCAGCTATACCTTCACTGTCTGTCCCTGCTTCTCCAAGTAATTCCGCTGATGCAAGTTGCTTAAATCCGGATGGATCGGGCTCTATAAGATACAGAGTCTTCCTGCCGTCTGTAGCCAGAATCAGACCGTCGACCAGAATCATACTGCCTTTATTAAAATCAGGTGAACGTCCAGTTTTCCACATAATCTTGCCGTCTGCGCTCATACACGTCAGGCCGTCACGCGTCCTATTGGTTCCGAACTGAGCATAGAAATAGCCGTTATGCATTATCGGAGGTTTGGTTTGATCGCCAAAATTGTTATGTTTAAACAGTTCTATTGTTTTGTAACTGTCATCTGCCTGTTTTTTGATTTCGAGCATAACCGCGCCATGTTCATATCCAGCAATAACAAGCACTTTATTGTCACCGGCATCTATTGCACTCGGGACGGAAATATGGCATTCCCACTCTTTGTATTCCCACAGGATTTTTCCTGTAAGGGGATCTATTCCAGCAATAGTGCCAAGAGTTCGAGGCAAATCTCGATTTCCAATAGGATTTGTAGATGAAATAACCATTACAATATGCTCTTTTCCGTCTATTTTCACAACTGAAGGACTGGCATATGATTCATTGCCAAGATTGGGCGTTTTCCATTTAACGTTACCGGTAAGCTTTTCATAAGCCACAACTCCTGCCTGAGGTGCCTGCGAAGCTACAATAAGCAAGTCGCCGTAAATCAAAGGGCACTGAGTAATTCCCCATATCGGAAATGCACCGGCTCCGCGTGACCCAAATCCCCCCGATGAGCTGCTTGCGGGTTTTCCATCAAAGTCAGTCCAAACATTCTTATTCCAGACGGGCTTGTGTGTATTTATATCTATGCAATAAACATCACCGTTATGACCGCATGAATAAACTTTATTGCCTTCCACGATCGGTACGCTTCGCGAGCCGGGAAACATAACAGATCCCGGAGCATCATAAGCAAAATTCCAGAGTTCCTTACCATTGGAAAGGTCAAAACACCGAAGATTATCACCTACCTTGTCATCTCTGTCGAGCAAATAAACCTTACCATCTTTGACTACAGGTCCGCCAAATCCTCTGCCAACAGAAACCGTCCATAGCACTTTCGGCCCATTTTCAGGCCACGATCGCAGAAGCCCTTTTTCCGGCGATGTAGAATTTCTATCCGGCCCCAGATACTGAGGCCAATCGGCCAAAGTGCTGCTGGTCGTTATCATTGCGATTATTACTATCAGCATTACTTTACTCTTCATTTTCTTCACTCCTAATAAATTATTATCTGGAATTTCTCATTTTGCTCAGTAATCCAAATACTGTCGAGTCCTGCGGTAATTGCCACCTATCCGCTAACATTCACACAGGCTTCATCACTTGGCTTTGATATCGTAGCAGAATAGTACATCCTGATCGCGGATGTACAGTTTGCCGTTGGCAATGACCGGGTGCGGCCAGGCCGGCGCCCTGCTGCGGTCCGGCTGCTCAAAACGCCCACGCTCGATGTAATGCTTCGGGCTCGGCTCAATAAGGACTACGGTACCGTCTTCCATGCGATAGTAGAGTCGGCCATCCGCCAGTGCCACCGAGCCTTTCGCGCGACGACCTGCGCTCTCACGCTGATCCCACATGAACTTGCCGGTCTGGAAGTCGAGACAGACAAGAGCGCCACCCTCATTGCCGCCAGTGGCGCCATACAGATAACCATCGAGAAGGATCAGACCGCCGTGGTGGTTCTGCATATCGGTGTTGGCATAGACTTCTTCCGCCTTGATAGCTCCGTCCGCGCCCTTGCTCAGCTTGACCAATCCACAGCCTGCGCCATAGGCCGAGGAGGCGAACACATAACCGTCGTAATAGATCGGAGTGGAACAGTTAATCCCCATGCGGTTGGCAGGTTTATCATAACGCCAGAGGAACTTACCGTCGGATGCCGCAAATGCTACGAGTGTATTAGAGATAAGTTGTACGTACTGTCGTTGTCCCTCGAAGTCGATTGCGATAGCCGAGACGTAGGATGCACCCCCAGAACCGCCTCCGAAGCCACCCCGTCCCCGACCTCGGCGACCACCGCCAGAATCACCACGACCACCGCCGAAACCGGCAAAAACGACGCCGGGCCGTTCATCATTGGCTGTTTGACTATCGGGTAGCTTACTCTTCCAGATTGTCTTGCCGGTCAGCTTATCGAGGGCCACCAGTGTCGCATCGGGGCCGCCGGGGGTGATGACGGCCTTATCGCCGTCAATGAGGGGCGATTCGCGGTAGCTCCACATGGGTACGCGCCCGCCAAAATCATCTGTCATGCTGAGTTGCCACACGATCTTGCCGTCTTCGACCTGCAGGCAAGCCACATTACCACTCAGGCCCACGACATAAAGCCGTTCGCCATCGACTGTTGGCGTGCACCCGGGCCCTTCTTTTCCCTGTGATGGTCGCTGTGCGAAAGCCGGGCCAAGGCGAGTCACCCAAATCTCCTTGCCGTCGGCCTCAGACAGGGCCCAAACGACTTCGTCCTCGCCCCGGTTGCTCATGCCGAAGATCCGCCCATTAGAGATGGATGGAGCGCTGTAGCCGCCGCCGAGTTTATCGATTTTCCAGGCGAGCGGGGGGCCATCGCTCGGCCATTCCTTTAGTAGGCCAGTGTCTGCGGACTTACCGTCACGATTTTGCCCGCGCCATTGCGGCCAATCCACAGCCAAACTGTTGCCGGTCGTTATCATTACAATTGCAGTTATCAGCAGTACTTTAGTCTTCATTTTGTTCACTCCTAATAAATTATTATCCCGAAATGTCCCATTTGAACGCTTAACAAAGATTAATACTCCTTGTGGATAGACTCTGACCCATATTCTGTGTAACTTTCTGGATGTTAAGACGTTTAGAGAATCCGTTTTATTTCATAAAATCAAATTTCTACATTTTATTTAAGGAGTACAGTTCATTTTACATGCACTACGTGGGAAATCTGGGATAATACAATTAAGAAGATTTGATTTCTCAGTTAAATCTGCTACTTTATTGAAACAGGAGCCTAAGCATATATTATGTTAATATCACATGGGATATGCAAGTTATCAAACCTTATTTCGAAAGGAGCCGGATTATGCGTAAGCTTATTTTAATCTGTGTATTGGTCCTGCTGATATCCTCAATCAGCCATGCAGATACGATAACATTAGAAAGCCGCTGGTTGAAGACTGATGTTAATGATGTTACAGGGCGATGGACCTTGCTGGATAAACTTTCAGGAATAAGGTGGCCTTCGCAGGGGACAGCCGGGCCCGGCAGCGCAGAGTGGCTTGAGGGTGACTTTGAGAAGATTGACAGCTCGAATAAAAATTCCATACATCTGCGCAGCAAAAAGACCGGAACGGCGGTTGTCTTTGCCCTTGTTGATAGAGGAAAAGCATTGGAGCTTCGTTATGAGGACAAAGCAAGCAGAAGTGTTCGTGTGCTTGAGGATGCTCTGGCTATTACGGATATGGAGAGCGGCTACGCTATCGTGCCCTGCCGTGAGGGATTACTGATTTCGGCCAACAGCGAAAAAACATTTAAACGAGTATTCGGAACATCCGATTATGAAGGCTGCCATATGAATATGCTCGGCTTTATAAAAAGCGGCTCAGCAATGATTGCAACATGGGATGATGCTTACGTCTTTCCGGAACTCCAGAGCACTAAACCCACAGATAAGCCATACAAGCAAAGGCTCACAACAACATTTGAATTACGCCGCAGCGCAAAGTCGCTGCGTCTGACGCCGTTAGGTAAAGGCGACTGGAATACGATAGCTGCCGGCTACAGGCATTATGCAGAAAATAAAAGCCTGGCGATAACACTTAAAGAAAAAATTCACCGCGACAAGCACCTCGAACTGATGATCGGTGCATCTAACGCCAAACTGTGGACCTGTCTTGCGCGCCGTATGAATGAGGAAAGCACCGAAGAGGAATCGGTTAAAGTTCGCTGGACTTTCGATGAGGCTGCAAAAATCGCCGAGCATCTTCGTAATGACCTTGATATAGATCGCTGCTTTTTTATGGTTGGCGGCTGGTCAGAAGGCGGCTATGACTGCCGGCATCCCGATAACCTGCCGGCTAACCCTGAGTGCGGCGGGAACCAGGCACTGGCGGACGCAATCAAGCGAATCCAGGCATTGGGCTATGTCGGATGCTTACATGATAATGTGCAGGATATGTATCGAGACGCTAAGAGCTGGGACCCGGCATTTATTGAAAAAAAACGAGACGGTTCACTTGTCACTGGAGGCAGGTGGTTAGGGGGACGAGCGTACATGGTATGCGCACCAAAGCAATTGGAACTTGCCAAACGGCCGCAGAATCTGCCCGCCATCCACGAGCTGTTCTCACCTTGGAGTTACTTTATCGATACGACCTATGCAGTTGGACCCCGTGAATGCTTTGATCCCAATCATCCTGTCGAAAGAAACAGCGACATCGCATGGAAGATTCGCCTGAGCGATTACAGCAGGGATGTATTTGGGATTTTCGGCAGTGAGTGCGGTCGCGAATGGGCGCTGCCGCACAGTGATTTCTTTGAGGGACTCGTAGGTGTCAGCGGAAAGTACTACCATAACCTTAATCCCCAGGACATCGGAGCTACGGTTATCCCCTTCTTTGAAATGGTTTATCATGACTGCCAGATATGCTACGGTAAGTACGGCTACCAACCTCAAAAGGTTGCTGAATATGTCGCACACCATGTTTTATGCGCCCGCCCGCTGCATTATCACTCATTCGGGGACCACCTCTACTGGCAATCCGACAAGAACAAAACAAACGAAAACAATAAGTCGGATATCTCCTGTTACACCCGCAGTGATAACGGCTGGGCTGAAAATATGCATCCCATGGATGTATTTCTGAAAAATACTCATGAAGTGTTGGGGCCGCTGCACAGTGTTACTGCCTACGATGTCCTGAAGCAATTGGAATTCCTCAACAAGGACCAAACACTCAGACAGGCGACTTACGGACAAGGGAAAAATGCGACAAGAATCATCGTGAATTTCTCAGCAGCAAAAGCTCGGATTACATCTGAGCTTGGTGGAGATGTAATCCTGCCGCCGTGGGGATTCGTAATAGAAGGGCCTCGCTTTGCAGCTTTTCATGCCCTTCGCTGGAATGATCAAGTGTACAGTAGAGGTGTTTTATTTACACTAAAGGCACTGGACGAAATAGATTTGAAGAATTCCCGTCGCATCCGCGTTTTTCACGCCTTCGGCTCTTCGATCCTTAAATGGAATGGTAAAAGCTACAAAATAAAACGCGAGCAGGTGATACAACCTCAATAGTTATCGAAAGTTAGATAAATCTATAGAAAAATTTCTGAAAATAATCGTTACATTTAGCATCAATGCAGGCACCTATTTATAAACTCTTTACTAAATTCATATTCCATGGATGGAAGTTAAGAATGTAGTGTATTGAATATACACTATCGCCTAAGCTCCTGCTTTTATTTTCTCCTCCAAAAAGCAGGGGCTTTTTTTCTAAATTCGTTTTTTTTGTGAATTTCCACAATTGAAGTCCATTGCACTGAGTCACAAAATTGCTGTATAATATAAGAACAATGTCATTTGGAAAATTATCGTATGTTATTGGAGGTTAATCTGTGAGGAGACCGGCGATATCATTAACCTTATCCATCGGAATATGGGCAGGAATAATCCTCCCCTACTTGTTTATATCAATTCCATCTGCGTCCAGCCAAACCGTTAAACATTCCATACCGGACGAACATCCCCGGCTTTTGGGTTCTCTTGAGCGTTTGCAGAGATTGGCCGCCGAACGCCCCGATGCTTATCAGCGAGTTGTGCAGGTGGCACGCATAGCAAATGCCGACGATCACGCGAAAATGATATCGATGGCTATGGTCTGTGCGGTAGAATCCGATCAAAAGCTTGGCAAACTCGCCGTGCAGAAGGCAATGACATACATAAATGGTCCCATACGAAGCGGACATGTCACCTTTGCTCACGACCTTGCCCGCTGCGCAATAGTGTACGATTTATGTTACCAATACTGGAGCAAGGCCCAACGCTCACAATTCCATGAATACATGAACAGAACAGTCGATGCCAATGTACGCTCGGAAACTCACGTATTCCACAACGGCTGGTATGGATATAAACACTGGGGAATCGGACTGGCCTGCTACGCGACTTATTATGAAAACGAAAGAGCCCAATCAATCCTTCGAATACTTGAACAAGACTGGCTTACCCGCGCAGCACCGGCCCTCGAACTGGCCGGAGACGGAGGTGGATGGGCGGAGGGATATTATATACACTACTGGTTGTATGAATGGCTGTTCTTCTGTGAGGCCGCCCGCTATTGTGAAGGAATTGACTATTACGCGGCTGCCCCGAAGTTCTTCAATAACCGGGCAGTTGCAGCCATGTTTGAAACTTACCCCGGTATCGAGATATACAATTCCCGCCGGTCAATCCCAATGGGCGACGGCGGCGGAAGAACTTTCGGAGGAGACCGGGATAAGACACTATCTGCAAGACGCATCCTGGTAAATTATTTTTACGATGACCCAAACCATCAGGCTGTGCACACTTTCAACGAGACTACACCCAGGTCGAGTGTGGGTGTATATGCGTACAAGGATTTTCTCTGGCGTGATACTTCTATCAAGAAAGGCAATATCAATGATTTCAAGCTCTCGCATATCAGCCAGGGTCCCGGCTATATCTATGCACGCAGCTCGTGGGATGAAGATGCGACATATTTCTTCTTTAAGTGCGGGGACCGTTTCACCGCTCACCAGCATTTGGATGTGGGACATTTTCTTATTTACAAGCATGAGGAGCTTGCCGGTGACGGCGGCCATTACGACTCTTTCGGCTCCAGTCACGATGTCAACTATCACTTGCGGAGTATTGCTCACAATACGATACTTGTCCATGATCCATCAGAAACCTGGCCGAATATTCGCGCCGGTACTGTCACTGGAAACGATGGAGGCCAGTCGCACTCATGGCCTCACCATAACGGAGCCGTAACAGACCCACAGCAATGGCTGCAAGGACACGAGTTATATGATATTGCAGATATTCTGGCCTTCGAGGACAGAGGGGAGTACTTATATGTTGCTGGCGATTGTACACGAGCCTATTCACCGGACAAGCTTGCCTGTTTCACACGCCAGATTGTGTTTCTAAGGATGGGCACTTTTGTCATCTTCGATCGTGTCTGTTCTAAGAATCCGCAATATAAAAAGACCTGGCTGCTGCAGGCAATGAAGGAACCCGCTATTGCCGACCAGGATATGGTAGTCACTAATGGCAAGGGACGATTATTCATCCAGACTCTACTGCCTGAGAATCCACAGATTAATCTGGTCTCAGGAGAAGAACTATACAGCTATGGTGGTCAAAAATACCCTCCCAGCCGTGATACTGGGCCTGCGCCTCAATGCCGCATCGAAATATCACCTCCCGAACCTGCCGCAGTCGATTATTTTCTGCATGTGTTAACTGCGACTGATGCCGCTACCAAATCAGTAGAAAAGGCAGCTCTTAATATTGACGACCAGATTGTTACGGTGATAGTAGGCCCTGCAGAAATCACATTTTCGACAAATGAAGTCGGAGGCAATATTATCATATCCGGACACACGAATATATTTGCGAACAGAATTATTACCGAACATTAGTAACTGATGTTATTCTATTGAGCCGTAAAACGATCCTCATTGAGAACATCACCATCAACGCTATAATGTCGAAATGTCACTGTGGGCCCGCCTTCCGAACGGTCAACGATGACCGAGAGAAATCCCCCAATCACACTTAAGTACTGATGCTCGGGATATCTCATATCGTTACTCCAGCCTCCGGAATGTTCATCGCTGGCCGGCCCGCACGAGTATTCCCGCACACCAGTCTTATCATCCACAGATACATACTGCCAGTGACGGTCTCCACAAATAACGTACATGTTCTTTTGCTTCGAAATAAACTCCCTTAGCTCGTCGCCCTCGTGGGTAAAATCTGCATTCGAGTGGTTGTCATGCTTGTTAGTTCGGTCCGGTCCAACGATGGGTGTCGGACTGCACAAAATACGAAACGTTACATCCGATTCCTGAACAGTTCGCTTGAACCATGCTTTTTGCTCTTTTCCCCAGATGGTTTTATCAGGCCCGTCAGGCATTGTATTTGGGCTGCGAAAGTCACGCCCTTCGACCAGCCATATCTGGAGATCCCTGCCCCATCGAAAGGTTCGATAAGTTCTATCGCCCATCGGAACCTGCTCTAAGAAGACCGCCTGGCCCTGCTCAAAAGTGAAGTCTCCCATGAATTTAGTCTTTCTACCGGGCCAGCAATCATTCATCCAGGTATCATGGTCGTCCTTGATGAAATAGCTCGTAACCTGACGATGAAAATCAACATTAGTAGGAAGACTATACATACGGGCCCAATGCCAGCGAGCCAGCGGTAAAGTCTTGGCCAATTTGTCATAATAAACGATATCGCCGGTATGAACAAAAAAGCTGGGATCAAGTTTCAACATAGCAGGATAAATCTTGTACCCCCCGCCTGCGGCATCCTGGTCCGGATAAGCCTGGCCCGTTGTAACAGTAAAGACAACTCGTTCAGGTTTATCGACACTGGGCGCCGTTTGAAAGCCGCCATTTACAAGCTGTCCTTTTGTTCCTCCCCCTGCCGTCGCCTCCACACGCACCTGATATCTGGCATTCGGTTTGAGGTTAGTCAATTTGAATTGATAAGTGTAATCACGTTTAGCATCCACGTTGTTCCAATTAGTAGTCTTCCAGTTAGAATCACCCTCCATCTTATACATAAGTCTGACTTTTCCGGGTGCACCGGGCACAGCCCCTTCAATGGTCTGAATTGTTGAATTCTCAGGGAATTTGACAACCGGAGCCGAATCCGGCCTTCCCTTGCGATTTTTTGACAACTCACCGGTCTCGGGATCTTTATAAAGAACCTCCGGCATCGGTGCTCCCAATCCCACCCGTTCCGGATGGCGCGTCAGGCGCGTCCAAATGATAGCTTCTTTGTCAGTCACTTCACCAATTTTAATTCCCGTAGTTTGATAAGGCCCTCCTGAAGAAATATCACCACAACCATACACCGCCAAAAGAAGCACTATTAATGCTAATTTCATAATGGGTTTCAAGTTCATTCAAATATCCTTTCTAATTATACAAATTCTTGTAGGACACATTTCTTTGATATTTCTGCTTGTCAAGTTCTGAAAACAATTATCTTTATCAACCGGTAATCGTCAAGAGATTACTCTCCTCGATGATAAATTGTAAGATTGACAACAAGCCTGAATATTATTACCTTTTAATCTTAATAAATATTACCGACAGGCGAAAAGGAGACAAAGATGACACTCAAACGTGTATGTATATCTGTTACATTTTTACTTGTTTTTATCATAGCTGAAGGTTGCAGTCCTGAGGGTGCAAATCACAACCCACAGCCAAAGTCCCGCAGCATTGAGCTGATGCGTGACACTTGGGGCGTTCCGCATATCTTCTCAGATACGGATGCCGGTGCTATGTACGGTTTGGGTTATGCTTCAGCAGAGGACCGGGCCTTCCAGATGTACTACAATCTTCGCATAATACAGGGCCGCCTGGCCGAGATTGTAGGTGATGTGAAAATCGGTGTCACTGAAAGACGTCCTCAAGGCAGAAATTCGGCTCTTCGCAGTGATATAAAAATGCGCACCATCGGATATTACCGCGCCGCTCAAAAAGTCGCCGCTAACCTCGACAGTGAAATCCTGTCCCTGCTACAGGCTTACAGTGACGGCGTCAATGATTACATTAACAATCACCCCAACGAAATGCATTATCTGTTCGATAAGCTCAACCTGGAACCTGAACCCTGGACACCGGCTGCCTGCATTGCATCATGGTGGCGACTGGGTCTTTTCTTCTCCGGTGATGGCCTGCGTGAAGCAGCTCTCTACTACGACATTAAGGATGGTTTGAGAAGGATTAGCAACTTTGCGCCTGAAGATGCCGCAGGTGCTTTACGTGGCCGGCCCATTAGAGATGATGCCTCTGTGATACAGCGACAGGATGTCACAGACGAATGGGTCCGGAAGGTTATGGACTTCGCACGAAAGCATAATTTGAACCGAAAGGTCGATTCTTCTCCCTCGCGACGACCGCCGCCACCGACTCCCCGCTTCAGCCACGCCTGGGTAGTAGGTAAAAGTAAAACCACTAACGGCTCATCAGTACTTGTCAGTGATCCGCAGACACCGGTTCGTAATCCTTCGCTGCTTTACGAATTCCATGTAAAAGGTAAGACATTCAATGCTCGCGGTGTCGGAGTTGCAGGCAGTCCCATTATTCTGATAGGCTTCACACAAAATGTCGCCTGGGGCTTGACTGCGCTCGGCGCCGACCAGGCCGATTTGTTCATGCTCAAAACCGATTCAAACCATCCTAACCAGTATCTTTTCAACGGGCAATGGCGCAGCATGGAAGTTCACACCGAAACAATTAAGGTCAAAGACGGCCGGGAACGAACCATCACATTCAGGCAAACTCATCTCGGACCGGTAGTGACATCCGTAGCGACGGGTGTCCGTCAAGGAGACGAAGTAGTATTAAAACGGATACCAATATGCGATATTAATCATGATACTTTCCGGGGCGCGTTAGATATGATGCGATCCAAAGATGTTTATGGATTCCAGCAGGCCCTTGGCGGCTGGCGTTTTCCAAGTGGAAATTGCGTGTTCGGTGACAACAAGGGCAATACCGGTTATAAAACAGTCCTGGCATTACCAATCCGCTCTGCAAAGGCACTGCTCGATGGCAGATCTGCACACGAGGGATGGAGTTCTGAAAATGATTGGCAGGGAATCCTGCCTCATGAGCTGCTCCCCCAGGTCATCAATCCCAAACAGGGCTGGATTGTAACAGCTAATCATCGGCCAATCGCATCCTTCTACCCAATATCTATGGGTATTTCGACCGGCAGCCTCGGCGACACCGACCGCTCATGGCGGCTCAAGGAACGCATGCTCAAAAAAGACATCTTCACTCCGGAAGATGTTTTTGATATACACTATGACACAGTCGCCCCTATCAAACGCGACCTTGTTCGCCTTGGCTATCACTTGCGTGATGTGCAGAACTTTGCGCTGGAAGAAGAAACACTCATGGTTCTCGAATACCTCGAACAATGGCGAGCCGCCGGATTCAAATCCGAAATGG
>JAVVFI010000008.1:0-31646 GCA_032250555.1 Sedimentisphaerales bacterium | reverse complement strand
CATCACACACGGAATCCACCAGGCACCGTCGGGATAAAAAGCCACTAAATTATCAAATGAATACGCCATCACCGGGACTGTGCCCAGATCTTTCATTGTGCCGATGAGCTTTTTCCCGGATGACCGGGCATCACGCAGGCGGTCTTCTTCGGTCAGCAGAAAGTTCCACAATCTAAGGGCCGCAGCAGAATTATCAAACCGAAGCTTTAAGAGCCTTTGGTCGCCGTCATTGAGATGCCTGCTGAGCGGCCCGCCGTAGCCGGGCTGGTATGTCCCGGCTTTGAGCAACTGCTCGTATCGCAGGTCCCACTGGGCAAGTGTAATTTGTTTCGGTATGTCACTCACTGCAGGGTCTCCAAAAAGGCACGGACACGATTTGTTGTCCTCTGCTTTGCTGTCTGGTTATTACCGGCTGTGTCAATATCAAGGACGGGTAAGTCGGTCCAGTCTTTGAGCCGCTGAAGCTCGGCGTGCCACATGTCACACCAGACGTAACGATGGAAAATAATCCCACGTACTGCTGTGTCGGCAAGTCTGCATTTAAGCCATTTATAAAGCCCGCTGTTCGGCCTGCGGGAAGCATCGTGGATGCCATAAAAATATGCGCTAGCCAGTTCCAATAGAGGCTTGTCTCTAAGACCAAGACGGTCAAACGGTGCACACATGCCGCGCTGCCCTGTTTCAGCAGCATCCAGGGCTATATGGCCGCCAGCCTGAGCGACGATGTCAAATATATCAAAGTCCTGCCTCATCAAGGGCCCGCCCAAAATCGCCAAAGGCACTCCTTCGATTTTCGATTCAGGTAATGCAATATCATAGAACGTTTCGCTGGGTCCATCCCGGCCAAATGCCGCAATTGTTTCAGCGTATTGCCTTGCAGGTAAATGCCCCCCCGCTGTAAGAATAGTTGTACGGGCGGTGTCATAATCGAGCATTATCCGGCCCAGATCATCGTCCGATGGTGATTTGCCGCCTAAGCCGATTAGAAACCGGCCGAGTCGTTTCAGCTCATCGATATAGAGCTTTTGTACAGTAACATTCTGCCATGTGTTCGGAACGTTCATAAGAAATAATGGGGTATCGCACCTGCGGAGGAGAATATCGTAAGCGCGGCGCATCTGGTCGCATACAGTTGTTATCACAACTCCACCGGCTTCTTTATCCGCCATTACTTCATTGATAAAGCCCTGAACGAAAGTGCAAAGACCTTCTGCCCGACCTGGCAGGCCGGCCGTGCCCGCGGCATCGGGTATTATTCTGCTCGGACGCAGGCCATGGGCGGCAATCCATTCGGCAGGTACATATGGGCAGGTGTAAATTATTGTTTTCATCAGCTTGCTCAGTCAGACTGCCCTGCTCTTTCCTGGACTGTTTCGAATAAGGCTTCAACTCTTAACGCAATACGTGCCGAATCGGAGGGCGAGTAGTCCGTTTCAATCCTGAGATACGGGATACCCAGCTCTTCGGCCAGCTTTTTTACAAGGTACGATTCGACATCATAGGTCAGGCAGGCCTGCCAGATAAGCTCTATAATGCACTGCGGACGGTACTCGGCGAACAATTGACGCAGCACGTCCATACGCCGGTCGTTTTTCGTCATTACCGAGCACGGCAAACGAAAATACTTTTCAGCCAGAGCGACAATCGGGTCCTCGATTGTTTCGTCAACGTCCTCAAGAATTGGTTTAAGTCCGGTGCAGTTGTCCATACATACGACAAGGCCACCGTGAGATTCGATAATATCAAGAACCCGCTCGGAGCCATGGACTATCGGTACTCCTGTCATCAGCACTCTGACCTTAGAGTTCTTCGAACAATCGGTTTTTTGAGATTGAAAAAACTTTATCGCTTCCTCATACTGCTCTAAGTCGGCGCAGATGCCGGAGATATTACTCTTAAACTCCAGCAACTGCCTGCCCGTCAAAGGAGGTGATTGTGATTTCATCAATGTCGCCAACTCACGGCGCAACTTGCGTTCTCGATTCATAACAGTTATTGCTTTCTTTATTTTTTCATCCGTCACTTCTACGTTAAAATGCTCCTGAAGTTTGGTCCTTAGTTTGCGCAGCTCGGAGATCCAATGCGCCATCGCATCGCTGTCCTGGGATTTTTGGGGCAGTTCGAGCACATACATGGGCCGGGTCTGGTTCATCAGCTCGTACATCTTCTTTTTGCCGTCACAGGTTGTCTCGGCCACAATTAAATCAGCCATTTCGAGGAAGGGATTCGCCTTTTTAAGATGATAGCCGTATGTTGATTTAATAAGCGGGCAAAGGTTTACGGGCAGGTCTTCTTCGGCAGGTCCAATCATCTCAGCCGAGCCGCCGCACAGACATACAGGTACGGCATTAGCAGCCATAATCAACTCCCGCGGCGTGTATTCACACATAATACCAACTATATGCTTGCCTTTGGCTTTGACTTCAGTGGCATACTCATAACAGTTCTGTATCATTTTGCCAAACCACTCTAAAGGCCCGCCGGCCAATCCTTTTTCAGCGGAAGTTCCGGAATCGCATTGTGATTTTTTGTCATCACAGAATTTTGCCATTTCTATCCTCAAATCTTAAAACGAAGTTTACTTCCTGTGTGCAACAAACAGACCCTGAGCTATTTTGCCTGCATGTGCCAGTTCCTGCATAAAAACCATTTCCGCAGCCATCGACTGCATTAGCTCACTGTTGAAACCGATTATTTTCAGGGCATCGTATGTCAACTGCATATTAAGCATATTCAGGTATAAATCAACGTAAGGGGCAAATCTGCCGGTATCGGATGCAGTGATGACCTCGCAGTTGTTGGCCGTAAGTAAATTACTGTAACCATCCAGATTTTGTATGTTCGGAAATTTCATAAAGGTCAAAAAACGTTCGGCTTCGGTATCGCTTAGTCCGGCCTTTCCCTCAATCCAATCGGTGAAGGCAATGACTCCTCCCGGTTTGACTATACGGGCCGCTTCTGCAATCAGCTTTTGTTTATCGACAACATAGCACCATGCATCCTCTCCCCAGACAAAATCAGCGTTTGCATCAGCTAATCCGCTGTTACAGACATCGGCAAGGGTAAATTCGATTTTGCCGGACAATCCTTCCTGCTCACATAGACTACGTCCCTGTTCGACAACCGTCTCCGTAGCATCAACACCGTGCATTTGTGCCACATTTTGAAAACGAACCAGAAAGCGCATCCCGGCACCATTACAACAGCAAAGGTCAACACCTGAGGAGCCGGGGCTGATACCAGCTTTTTCGGCAAGGTCCATCGAGGAAGCAAAACCGCCGATGTGAATCTGCTCTCCCATTATCAATTCCCAAAGCTGCCCTTCAGGTCCGCTGTAAACTGCTTGAACTTCACTTAGGCCGATGTTATCAATAGCTTTCATAATAACTATCCTTAAAATAAAATTTCCTGATGCTTTCCATTTTTTCCAATAAAAAAGGCGGGAAAGAGAAATTACCTCTTTGCCCGCCGGCGTTCGTGGCTCGATTTGTTTTACTCTATCAAGTGCCAGGTTTTATCCTGGATTGTTTCAAAAGGCCCCAGATTGACATCCACCTGCACCTGGTACTTGCCCTTGAAACCTTCTGGCACTCGCCACGAGTACCGGCATGTGCCGCCTCAGCCATACTCGAATTTACCGGAAGCAAGGACATTGCCGGCCTCATCGATAATCTTCACTCCGGGTGCAGATGCTCTCTTATTATTTTGAGTTATCACATTGCTGTAATACTCACCGGCCTTACCGATAATATTAAAATCTATCGAAACTTTGGAACCTGTGAATAGAGTTTTGGTTTTAATCTGAAACGGCGGGCCTAATTTAAGGGTCGTCGTGTCGTTGTTTTTGACTCTGATAGTCGAAAGATCTCCCCAAGGCCCGCGACTTTCAAGCTGCCATTTATCGCCGCCCTGCTGCATCGACAGCTTCATCCATTGCGGTCTGTGAATACGTGCACTTACTTTGCCCGGCCGGGCCCCCGAGCTAATCGTCGCATTACCAAGCCAACCGCTATTAAGCCGCAACGCAACAACAGCATCGCCGGCTTCAATCTGTATCAGGCCTTTCCTCTGCAAAGATAAAAATAAAAGCAGAACCGCCGCTGCTATAATCGCAACAGAAATCCATATATCTCTCTTTTTCATATCTTCTCTACCTTTTTTATTGCATTGGCATTATATGTTACACCAAACCAGATATAAATACCAGTTAAAAAGCGGGGCTGGAGTACTGTTTTTTTCTTCTATCACGTGTCAGGATATCTCTTGTTTTTCCCAGCAATTTAATGTAATATAAGCGTTATGATTTGTCTTAACAATCCCCATTTTGCTTAAATCAAGGTAACTTATGGAAAAGCACAATGAGCAATTACTGCGGAAACTGCCATCGGTTGATGTTCTTTTAAAAGACCCTCAACTGGAAAGATATTTCGCAGAGCTAGGCAGGAAAGTAGTAGCCGATTCAGTCCGCCGGACTGTAGAGAAAGTCAGAGAAATTCTTCTTGCAAAAACGTCACCCGAGATGGATGAGAAGTCAATCCATCAGAAAATAATAACTGATGCTAAGCAACGTTTAAAAGCAGCTATGCGGCCATACTACCGAAGAGTCATTAATGCAACGGGTATTATTCTGCATACAGGTCTTGGGCGTGCGGTAATTCCTTCGCAGGCACTGCGCCAGATTCAGGATGAGTTGAGCGGTTATTCGCTGCTTCAGACGGACCCAGAAACCGGCAAGCGTTCGAAGCGCGAGGCCTGTATCGAAGAGCTTTTACAGCAGTTGACCGGGGCCGAGGCGGCCACGGTGGTCAATAATAACGCCGCTGCTACCTCTATTGTCCTTAATACTGTCGCCGAAGGTAAAGAAGTTATTGTTTCGCGGGGCCAGCTTGTTGAAATCGGCGGCTCGTTCCGCCTGCCGGATGTTATGGCTTTCAGCGGCGCAAAGCTCGTTGAGGTAGGCGCTACGAATAAAACACATCCGCGTGACTACGTCAACGCGATAACCGAAGATACGGCAGCGATTCTGCGTGTGCACCCGAGCAATTACAAAATTCAGGGCTTTTCCTCAGAAGTGCCGCTCGATGAGCTTGTGGAGATTGCCCACTCAAACAACCTGACTATGATTGACGATGTCGGGGCCGGTGCTCTTATCGATTTTTCGCAATTCGGCTTTGAGCCGGAACCGACTCTCAATGACTCAATTTGTAAAGGGGCCGACATTGTTACTGCAAGCGCCGACAAACTGATAGGGGCTTCTCAGGGAGGAATTATCTTAGGCAAAGCCGAACTGATAGAGGCTGTGCGTAAAAATCAGTTTGCCAGAATCGTCCGCGTGGGAAAGCTTACCCTCGTTACGCTTGAAGCGACACTAAAACTTTTCCTCGATGAATCGATGGCACTGGGTCATGTCCCGACCCTGCAGATGTTAAGACGCGACGAATCCGAAATCGCCAGCCAAGCCAAAGGTATGGCTTCCCGGCTGGGAAATAGTATCTCCGATTGTGCAGTGACAACAACAGCAGGCTTTTCGCAGATGGGCAGCGGTTCCCTGCCTACGCAAAATCTGGCAACGACACTTATAGCCTTACGGCCGGAAACAATCAGTGCCGAGACACTTGCCAACCAGCTTCGCCAATACAGCACGCCGGTTTTTGCCCGCATACACAACGACCAGGTCCTTATCGATCCTCGTACTCTTCTTTGCGGGGATGATAAGATAGTTATTGAAGCGCTGGGCGAAATTCTCGGAAATAAACAATAATACCCATGAGCACACCACAAAAGAACATAACACTCGGGACCGCCGGTCATATAGACCACGGCAAAACGGCGCTGATAAAATGCCTCACGGGATGTGACACGGACCACCTCAAGGCCGAAAAGGAACGCGGCATGTCCATCGATCTCGGATTTGCACCCTGCACGGTCTCCGGCCTCGAAGTCGGCATCGTTGACGTTCCCGGGCACGAGAACTTCATAAAAACGATGGTCGCCGGAGCGAGCGGTATCGACGGCGCCATATTTGTTATCGCCGCCGATGACGGAGTGATGCCTCAAACGCGTGAACATCTCGATATACTCACGCTGCTCGGCGTTAAATACGGCATAGTGGCTCTGACGAAAGTAGATTGTGTTGACCATCAGCGTGTGCAAATTGTCACCGCCGAGATTAAGGATTTTCTCATCGGCACATTTCTCGAAGACGCCCCGATTCTTCCGGTGTCCGGTATAACGGGCCAGGGATTCGAGGCTTTTTACGAGGCGCTCAAAGAGCTTGTCGCTAAAATCGAACCCAAGAGAACCGACGGCGTGTTTCGGCTGCCGGTCGAGCGGACGTTTTCCGTTAAGGGGTACGGTACTGTCGTTACCGGTATCCCGGTAGCAGGTTCAGCCAAAATCGGCGACCAGATGACACTTTTCCCCCAGGGGGTAAAAGGCAGGATCAAAGCCATACAGGTCTATAAACAAAACAGCGAGATTTCCTTAGTCGGTCAGTGTGCCGCTATTAATGTCCCCCGGTGGGAATACAACAGTATCGAACGCGGCAACGTGGTTACAGACGGCGAATATTTTCAGCCGCAGCAATGGTACCTGTGCAAACTTCACGTCCTTGCTCATATTAAGACTCCTCTTAAATACGGGACCAGGATAAAATTTCACACTGGCACTTCTGAAATCGTTGCCACTGTATATTTACTTAAGGGCAAAAGCGTTTCGGCTGGTGAGGAGTGCCTCATTCAGGTCAGATTAAACGAGCCTCTCGTCGCGGGGCCGCGCGACCGTTTCATATTACGAACGCTCTCACCGGTGAAGACAATAGGCGGGGGAATGATTGTCGAGGCGATTGCGGACAAACTTAAACGAAGTAATCCTAATGCGGTTAAGGATGTCGAAGAGCGTGCCCGAGCTGTAGCTTCGGAGAAAGATTTTGTCGAATACTGCATAAAAAGCGCCGAGGCTTTTGCTGCTACCGAAAGTGAGCTTTCTATTCGCGCTAAGATTAACCCCGAGCCCCTTCAAAAAATCCTTGCCGAGCTTACTGAGGAGGAAAAGATATTCGATTTGGGCTCTAAATATTTTATCCACCGTGACACATCTGATAGTGTTCAGCAGCAACTGATGAAAATCGCCGGTGATTTTCACCATGATAGTCCTGAAAGCCCGGGATTGAGTGTCGTGCAGTTTTACGAAGCGTCCAAATTGAGAAAAAATGTTTTCGACCGTCTCTTAAAGCTGATGCTCTCAGAAGGAAAACTCGTCGAAAGAAAGCATCGCCTCGCTCTGCCGGAACATAGAGAAGCCTTCAGCGAAGATGAACAAAATTTGCTTCAAAGCATCGAATCACTTTACAGAAACAGGCCCTTCAATCCGCCAAAATTCGAAGAAGTTATCCAGCAGGTCAAGGCGAGAGGTGATAAGGTGCAGAAAATTCTTCAGATACTAATCGAGCAGGAACACCTTGTTCGGGTGGAGAAAGATTTGCTTTTCCACAGCGAGGCAGTTGAGAAGGCAAGGCAGCTTCTAATATCGTTCATCAAAAAAGAAGGCGAGCTGGAAAGTGTAAAGTTCAAATATCTTCTCGATACCAGCAGGAAATTCGCAATCCCCCTTCTGGACTATTTCGACCGTATCGGTCTTACGCGGCGAGCAGGCTATACCCGCTATTTAAAAAATCCCACAGTTGACTGATTCAAAAAAGGTTGGTAAGCTTATAAAAACTTCATTTGCGCTAAGAGAGAGCTAAAATGCGATTTGGGAAAATTTCCGCAATTCTACTGGGTATCGCTGGCGCGACGATATGTGCGATGTTTGTACTTCGACCCGGATGAGGCAACCCTCTCGCAGCCCTTGCAGGGCTATTGGTTATCTTTTCGATCTTTGCCTGCCTGATAATAGGAATAATAGGAATTGTTCTCGACCGCCGCAAGCTTCTTGCGATTATCACTACTATTGTCTCGGGTGGATTAGTTCTCTTCTACTTAATTATGATGGCTATCAGCATATTCATTATGATGAGTCATTGAAAACGCCGCTTGACAAATATCCATTGTCTGGGGTATGTTTTAGCGTTTACGTTAGGCGCTTCAAATAAACAAAGGCAAAAATAGTTGCAGGAGGTTCCCTCATGTTGAAGAAAAGATTGTTTACATTGCTCACTCCCTGCCTGGCTGTCGTTTTCGTTTTGCCCCTGGCGCCGCTGATTGGCGCGGCCAATCAGATTCAGAAAGGAGAAATGGCCGGATACCTGGGCGTTCCTCACGAGAGAGTTCCGGAAACTTATGGCGGGGGATTCTCCATATATGTGGCCGCATGGCCTTTGTTAGAGGAATACCCCGGGAATCGTTTTCAGACCGGCCTATTCGGCACATGGATGCATGCCAAGAATGACAAGCCTAAGCCCATCGAAAGGATGTATTCCGATATAGAGGGCGGCCTAGGCTGGTGGCGTGATACGCGATTCGCTACGGAAACACCGAAGTTCATTATGGGCGGCGTGCAGTTGAATTTCCGTGGATGGGCCAACGGGCCCGGTGCCGGCAAAGGAAGAGACTGGGATCAACCGAAAGGTAAGTACGGCGTGGCGCAGCTTAGCCCCTGGGTGCTGTGGCCCCCGGACGGCCTGAACCTGAAGCAGGGTACCTGCGGCCAGCTTTGGGGCTACGGATATCTGCCGCTTCCGCTCACCGAGCCCAAATCCAGGACGGCCGGCAAAGACGTTCCTACGGGAAATAATTGCTGGACCTTGTTTCTGAACACGGGAAACTTCAAGGGTCCGGTGGCTTTCTTCACTCCCTATTTCTTTTCCCAGGCGGCTGTGGACGATCCTCGCGTGGCGGGAATGTTTCTGGACAGCCGACCGGCCAATCCCAACAGGGCTTTGCAAATGGAGACCCAGTATGTCCCCAGAGCCCAGGCCACCGACAGCAAGGGCGATACTTATGCTCGAATAGCCCCAACATCGTTTCCGCGAGGGCCAGAAGATAAGTCAGTGGTTGTTCACAAGGTTACAGCCTACAACAAGAAGGCGCTATGGAATGCCGTGGAGGACTGGTTCAAAGGCGGCCCCCCGGCCAGCGGTATCATCAACCCTAAGGAGTCTGTTGCACACAACTTTACCGGAAAAGGGTGGGCAACGTGGAGAATTTATAGTTACTCAGATCCCAAAGATCAAAGGGTGCGAATTGCCTGGGATTCTTTTGCCAGGCCCACAGCGTTTGACTCGATAACTTTCGGATTCCGATGGAACGAGGAACTGGTTACGAGAAAAGATACGACCTATGGACCACTCTTCACACTCCCTGAATATTACCGCTTAGAGAAAGATGATAGTAAAAAGGCCCAGTGGGTTGTGGTACAGCCCGAAGACGTTCCGGCTGAGACGGGACTGGCCGAGGTCAGTTTCAGTCCGAAGGCCGGAAGTCCGTCCGAGCCTTATGTTACTCCCGACGATCCCGAAAGCTGCTGGAAGAAGCCCGGCCCCGCGGCGGGCCCTTTCAAGGCATATCCGGGGGACGGCAGCGTGGTGACGTACTACTGGTATCGATTCGCCGATCAGCCTGCATTGCTCAACGCGGATTTAACGGATAAAGAGCGGGAGAGCATTCAGGAACGCGTGGAAAAAATCCACCGAAACTGGAAGAAAGACCGCGAATACCTGCCATCGCCGACGCTTGCTGGAAAACTGGCGGACATTGACCCGGCCTTGATTGTCACCCCCCCGCCGGGACTGGAGGCAGGGTACGTACCCATAGTGACACGACAAGAAGCAAAAAAATAGAATAGCTTCGACCTGATATCGTTCGCAGCCTCTGTAAGCAGTATTGCTTTTTGAACTCGGGATTGAACTCGGTCAACTTCATCTCTGTCAGTCGGTCTGTTACTGTATTGCAGTTTCTGTTTTCAGCAGCTTTGCACACCTACCGGTCGCAAGGAGTATTGATTCTGCCAATTTGACAGTAAAAAACACTAACAAGTGCTAATTATAAGTTGAGTTAAATTTAGAAATTTCAAATACTTACAAACTTCTCTTTACTTTTGGCACGTTTTTTGCAAATATTCCTTGAGAAAGATACAGATACTTTAAGTAGGTACATTGAATTTTCTGCGTTATTTGTGTAAAAGCGAACTTTTTGAACAATAAGACGTATAAAATCTTTAATTTCCATATAATCGAATGTTACGATAAATCACTATTGTCAGTTGATGAAGATTTTATATGCAGGTGGTATTTTGAAGGAGAAGTTTCTATGGCAACCGATGTAAAACAGATCGGAAATCTCGTACAGCAGAAAAGTGCGTTCGTTCAGACATTACTGACAGAGCTGGAAAAAGTGATTGTCGGGCAACGTTATATGCTCGAACGGATGCTGGTCGGATTGCTGGCCAACGGCCACATACTGCTCGAAGGCGTTCCCGGCCTTGCCAAGACTATGGCTGTAACGGTTCTGTCCCGGGCAATTAATGCGGAATTCAGGCGAATACAGTTCACACCCGATTTGCTGCCAGCCGATTTGATCGGCACGCAAATTTACCGGCAATCCGATGGCGAGTTTTATACCCGCAAAGGGCCAATCTTTGCCAACATCATACTTGCCGATGAAATAAACAGGGCCCCTGCCAAGGTCCAGAGCGCTTTACTCGAAGCGATGCAGGAAAGACAGGTCTCGATAGGAGAGGAAACATTCCCCTTGCCGAGCCCTTTCCTGGTTCTCGCAACTCAAAATCCTATCGAACAGGAAGGGACTTATCCGTTGCCCGAAGCCCAGCTTGACCGGTTTATGCTCAAGCTTAAAATCGATTATCCTAATAAAGAGCAGGAACGTAAGATTCTCGACAGAATGGCCATGACGAGTAAGAATTTCGACGTCAAAGCAGTGATTAGTCCTGCCGACATAGCAGAGGTAAGGTCTGTAGTCGATGAAATATATATTGATGAAAAGATAAAGGATTACATCGTTGATATAGTTTGTGCAACGAGGGAGCCGAAGAAATACGGTCTGGATATAGAGAATTTCATCAATTACGGTGCATCGCCCAGAGCAACTATTTTCCTTGCGATTGCCGCCAAGGCACACGCGTTCATACAGCAGCGAGGTTATGTCACTCCACAGGATGTAAAAAGTATCGGCACCGATGTTCTGCGGCACAGAGTGATTGTTAGTTATGAAGCAGAAGCGGAGGACAAAACCAGCGAAGATATAATTAAGACAGTTTTTGATAATATCGAAGTACCGTAAAGAAGGTACTGCTTATCTGATTACTGCGATCATGATACCTGAAGAACTAATAAAGAAAATCAAGCAGATTCAAATCTATACATCCCGGGCAGTAGATGCCAGCTTTGCCGGGCAGTATGAAAGTGTGTTCAAAGGCAGAGGGATGCAGTTCGACGAGGTTCGGGAGTACACGCCTGGTGATGATATCCGCACTATCGACTGGAATGTCACCGCACGTACGGGCAAACCTTATATAAAGCGGTTTGTGGAAGAACGTGAGATGACGGTAATTTTTGCGGTTGACCTCAGCGCCTCAGGCGAATTCGGAACCGTAAATAAGATGAAAAACGAGCTTGCCGCCGAGTTCTGCGCTGTTCTGGCATTTACAGCCGCCAAGAACAACGACAAGGTAGGGCTTTTGATTTTCACCGACAGGATAGAGCTGTACATACCTCCCAAAAAGGGAAACAGACATATGCTGCGGCTGATTCGTGAGCTGTTATATTTCAAAATGCCGCGAAGGAAAACAAAAATCTCACTTGCTTTGGACTATTTAGCAAAAGTTACCCGTAAGAAAGCCACTGTATTCCTCGTTTCCGATTTTATTGAAACAGATTTCAAGAAACCGCTCAGCCTGCTCAATAAAAGTCATGATATTATAGCTGTACCGGTACGTGACAAGGTTGAGATATCAATGCCGAGCGTCGGGCTAATAGAGTTTCAGGATGCCGAAACCGGTGAAATTGTTCTCATCGACACTTCCAGCAGGAAGTTCCATAACCAGTATGACAATAAGAGCCTCAGCAGATTTAATGAGCTAAAGAGCCTGCTCAGGTCAATTAATGTCGATTGTATTCCTGTAAGCACCGACAAGCCGTATATACAGGATTTGGTTCAGTTTTTCCACATGCGGCATCAGCGGCACTAAGTAAGCAAAAAGGTGGTTGTTTGAAGGAGTTGGATATAAATGGAAGAGAAACTAAACTTTTCGCTGCCGAATAAAAAGCAGAAAGGTTCCAATGTAAGCAAGACTGCTGTCATATTACTGTTAATCCTTGTAGGTTTAGGATTGACTAACCTGCTGATAGCACTTAAACCTCGAGAGTCTATTCAACAAGCACAGACACACGGCCTGTCGGCAGAGCAGACCAAACAGCTTGCCGCCAAGCTTTCTCAGAGAAACTTATACGACCAGGCAGCAGATACATGGCAGGATTATATAGCGAATGCCGATTTGACAAATACTGAACGTGCCCGTGCGATGTTTCAAGCCGGTTTGGCTTTTGAGAAAGCAGGTCTTTATGCAGATGCGATTGAGTTTTATTATCGCAGTGAAACCGTTGAAAAACTCGATGATTTGGCCCCTCAGATCAATAGTCACATAAAGGATTGTTTTGAAAAGCTTGGTAAATTTTCAGCCCTGCGTTACGAATTAATGGACCGTACAAGCATTAATAAGACTCAGAAAGCGGGCGGCGAAGTAATAGCGGAAATTGGCGCTGAAAAAATCATGCTGGCGGATCTCGATGCCCAGATTGAAAATGCCCTCGACAATCAATTAAGTTCTGTTGCGGCCTTTATGAACACCGAGCAGTTAAACGAACAGAAAAAGAAAATGCTCGAACAGTATCAAAATCCACAGACCAAACAGCAGTTTTTACAGAGTTGGCTGGCTCAGAAAATATTGTATCGTGAAGCCCTTGAAAAGCAGCTTGCCGAAAAACCCGAGATCAAGAAACTTATGAACGAGCTTGCTCAGGGACTTTTGAGTCAGCAATTGATGAATGAGCAGCTTGCTTCCAAAATCAACATAACGCAGACTGATCTTGAAACATATTATGCAGCCAATAAAGACAAGTTTGTTGAGCCTGCTAAGGCGAAAATAAGCCATATTCTTGTAAACGAAGAGCAGCAGGCTCAAGATATTATCAAACGTATTAAGAATGGCGAAGACTTCAGCAAACTGGCAAAGGAGCTTTCACAAGACGAAGTTACTAAAGATAGCGGAGGCAAGATTGACCTCGATGTCACTGAAGGCTCTGATGTGCCTGTTGTCGGCAATGTCAATGGGCTTAACGAAAAGATATTTGCTGCTGAGGCTCCGGTATTGCTGGATGAAGCAATTAAAACGGAAAAGGGCTGGGAAATTGTCAAAGTAGAAACTAAAGAAAGCGAGCGTCAGAAGACTTTTGACGAGGTCCGACAGCAGGTAATGATGATGCTTTCCAACGAGAAACGCCAGGACGTCCAGCAGGATTATATCAGGGAAATGATGGACAAATATAACGTTATAATTCACACTTCTGTTCTGGCGCCATCGAAGGGAGACGAACCGGAATCGAATTCTTCCGGCTTACAGAAATAAGTATTTATTACGATAAAAATGACAAAAGCTGTTATTGGAAAACGTGGTATTTTAGTATGGGTGCTTTGTTGCGGTTTACTCGCAGTCTGCGCAAGCTGTAAGGAAGGTCCGGACAGCAGGGCTGAAAAAACTGAATTCGAAATCGACGAGCAGTATGAGCGAGGGCCGTTGAGTGTCCATGTGCGTATAGATAAAAGCACATTGACAATTGCCGAGACATTACTCCTGGAGTTCGAGGCGGTTATAGAACCGGGCTACGAAGTTAGGATGCCGAAAGTGGACAAGGTGCTTGAAAATTTCGGTATTGTTGACTGGAACAACCTGGGAAACAGGCTCGATGAGAACAATAACGTAGCAAGCACTTATCGATACAGACTGGAACCTTTTCTATCAGGTAAGTACGAAGTGCCCGCCTTTACATTTGAGTTTTACGATGTTAATAACGTTGAGGACAAGAAATATGAGCTTTCGAGTGAGCCTGTTGAGATCGAGGTTACCTCGCTTCTTGGTGAACAGCGTGGAGAATTAGTCATCGAAGATATTGAGGACGTTGTTGAGATGCCGAAAGAGGCTTCTCTTTGGTGGGTCTGGTTTCTGATTATTGCCTTTATCGCAGCAGTGGCGGGTGGATGGATATTACTGAGAAGAAAACGAGTTGCTAAACTTATCAGAATTTTTAAGCCCGCCCACGAGATTGCTTACGATAGGTTGCAAGCTTTGGTGCAAGAAAATCTTGTCGAGGCCGGGAAGATCAAGGAATTCTACGAGCGGATAAGCAGTATCCTGCGCCATTATATCGAGCATCGTTTTGACCTGCGGGCGCCGGAAAGAACAACAGAGGAGTTTTTAGCAGAGCTTAAATACACCGACGTGCTTTCAGCATCTGATAAAGAGAGCCTTGAAGAATTCCTTACTCATTGTGACCTTGTGAAGTTTGCAAAGCACAGCCCGACAACCGAGCAGATTCAGCAGACATTCGATTTGGTTAAAGAATTCATAGAGAAAACGAAATCCGACGAAAGCAGGATTGACGTAACTGATAACTCGCAGGAACAAAAGAATTTGGAAGCAGAGGTTGCATAAATGCAGTTATATTCACCATGGGCATTTTTGTTGTTTTTATTACTGCCGGTTCTTGTATATCCGGCCTTAAATAAAAAACACAGCGCGGCGGTGAAGTTTCCGAGTCTGGTTGACATAAGGAACTGCCATTTGTCATGGAGGCTGCGACTTCGGCCTTTACTGAAAGCAGCAAGGCTGATGTGTTTGGTGCTGCTTATTGTGGCGCTCGCCCGCCCCAGGAAAGGAACGGTTATTTCGGAAATCTCCACCGAGGGAGTGGCAATAGAGGCTGTGGTGGACAGGTCAGGCAGTATGCAGGCCGAGATGGATTTCGGAGAGAAACTCAATCGGCTGGAAGTTGTCAAAAAAGTGCTTGCCGATTTTATTCAAGGCGGTGAAAAGGGATTGACCGGCAGAAGCAGCGATCTCGTAGGTTTGATTACTTTTGCACGATACGCGGATACGGTCTGCCCCCTTGTACTTAGCCACAATGTCCTTCTTGAGTTTCTCAAAAAAACCGAAATTGTTAAATTACAAAGTGAGGACGGAACAGCAATAGGTGATGCAATTGCATTGGCGGCAGCAAGATTGAAAAAGGCTGAAGAAGAAATTGAACGAAGAAATGCACAATTACGATATTCGCAACTGGGCCAATCAGAAAATGAAGAGCAGGCCGGCTTCAAAATAAAAAGCAAAGCAATTGTCCTTCTGACCGACGGCCGGAATAATGTAGGCGAATATAACCCTCTGGCGGCAGCGGAACTGGCAAAAGAATGGGGTATAAAAATATACACGATTGGAATCGGCTCAGCCCAGGCATTTACAACTATTGATATGCTGGGAAGAACTTACAAAATGCCGGCCCCTCAGGATCTTGATGAGGGATTATTAAAACAAATTGCGGAAAAAACCGGCGGTTTCTACAGTCGGGCCGACGATGTAGAGGCACTTCGTAACATTGTTAAGAAAATCGATGAGCTGGAAAAAACAAATGTAAAGTCGATTCAGTACACACAATACGCAGAGCGATACGGCTTCCTGACGCTTTCTGCGCTGGTGCTGTTGACTCTTGAAATCCTGGCAGGCTGTACCGTATTCCGGAAGATACCGTGAGAAATTTACAGGATCATTATGAATCTTGGAAATGACAGAGCATTGTGGTTGTTGTTTGTAGTGCCTTTGGCACTAATGCCGGCTTATATCTGGTGTTTTTGGCGCAAGGCCAAAGCACTTCGGATGTTGGCAAGCAATGAAATGCTAAAAAAGATTAATACTTCTGTAAGTTTGAGAAAACAAATGTTCAAAGCTCTGCTGCTGGTTCTTGCTTTTGTAAGTATAGTGATGGCTTTGACCGAACCGAAGTGGAATCCACAGCCCCAGCAGATAAAACGCCAGGGAAGAGACATCGTAATATTACTGGACACTTCTCGCTCGATGCTGGCTGAGGATATTAAACCGAATCGACTCGAACGATCGAAGATAGCAATCTCCGACCTTCTCGAGATATTACAGGGCGACCGGATTGCAATAATAACCTTTGCAGGTAACAGCACAGTGAAATGCCCCCTCACTCAGGATTATGCCTTTGTCCGGATGGCTTTGGCAGATATCTCGACCGAGAGCACCAGCAGAGGAGGAACAATGATTGGCGATGCCATTCGAAAGGCCGCCACAGAAGTCTTCGACCAGCAAAGCCGGGAGTACAAAGATATAATATTGATTACGGACGGTGAAGAGCACGAAGGCCAGGAAAGCTTCCCCGTCCAGGCCGCTGAAAAGGCCGCACAGGAAGGTGTCAGGATAATTGCAATCGGCCTTGGTGATGAAAACGAAGGCTCCCGCATTCCAATAACCGCCCCTGACGGAAGAAAAAGTTTTTTGATGTACAACGGCAAGGAAGTCTGGTCAAAGCTCGCGGGTGATAAACTTCGAAATATTGTATTTCCGACCGGCGGCAGATTTTTGCCGGTTGGGCCGGGCGAAACTTTCAACCTGGACCAAATTTATAACGACTTCATCGCAACAGCCCAAAAACGAGAGCTTGAATCACTGACTATGATGAAATATGATGAGAAGTTCCAGATATTTCTGGCATTAGCGATAGGATTGATTATTTGTGAGGCTTTAATAAGTGAGCGCAAAAAGACATAGGATAATTACAGTTTTATTGCTTGTTACTTTACCGGCGCAAATTGTATTTGCTGAATCGGTTAAAGAACAGGTACGTAAGGGAAACAAAAAGTACGCCCAAGGCAATTTCAACGAAGCTATCAACGAATATGATCAGGCCCTTGTTGAGAAGCCTGATGCGATGAGGCCAAAGTTCAATAAAGCCAACAGCTATTACCGGCTTGATGATATTGCAAAGGCTATGGATTTATATGAGGAGGTCGCGACCGGAGCCAGGGATATGTCGCTGGTGACTAAAGCTAAGTACAATACCGGGAACTGTTATTTTCAGAGAGGCTCTAAGCAGAGAGATTCAGACCTTCAAAAAGCTCTTGATGATATGAAAACAAGCATAACTTTCTGGCGGCAGGTCTTGGATATTGAACCTGACAACAAAAAGGCTGCGAGGAATATTGAAGTGGCAAGGCTCTTAATCAAGGACTTACTTGATCAGCTTAACAAGCAGAAGCAGCAGCAGGATCCAAACCAACCGCAGCAGCAGAAACAGCAACAGGACCAAAACCAGCAACAGCAGCAAAATAAACAGGAACAAGAACAAGATCAAATGAATCAACAACAGGACCCGAACCAGCCGCAAGAGCAGAACCAGGAACAAGACCCAAATAAACCGGATGATAAACAGCAGGATGCCCAACAACAGCAACAAGAGAAAGAACAAAAAGCCCCCGTTCCTGACGCAACCGCTCAGGAAATACTTGATAAAGAACAACGTCAGAAGCAGCAAAGACAAATTCTACAACGAGGTCGTTATGAAAGGGTGCCAAAAGACTGGTAGCTTCAATGCACAAGTGTTGATACATTAATCTCACAAAATGAAGAACGTAAAGTTTATTATTGCTATTACAACTTTATTATTTCTGGTCTCAGCAAGAGCGTCCGGCCAGGTGCGAGTCGTTGCTCAGGTTGATAAATCAGAAGATATCTATGTAGGCCAGAGTTTCAAATATCTCATAATTATTGACGGAGACAATAAGGCGGGGCAGGTTGATGTGTCTCCACTGGCACAGTACAATCCACAAAGTACCGGTAATCAAGACATTTCACAATCATCAACGACCATAATAAATAATAAAGTTTCAAGAAAAACTATCAAAAGGTATGTGATGAGCTATTCGTTGACCGTAAACAAACCCGGCCAAGTACAACTACCTCCGGTAAACGTCACACTCGACAGCACAAAATATCAAACGAATCCTGTTCAACTGAACATTTTGAAACCGGGCACGACTGACAAGCTGGATTTTGACGTTGTGCTCTCAGAACAGAAGTGCTATGTCGGTCAACCAGTGATTATGACCGTGAAGTTTTATGTCTCGGCATCGGCAGATGTCGGAGAATTCCAGTTCAATTTACCGGCCTTAACGAGTGATTCTTTTTATATTGAGGACCCTGAGATTTCCGATCCCCAGGCAAAACTGTATCGTCTTAATGCTGGAACAACTGCCCACGTCAGCCAGCGTGCGGTTCAGCACAAAGGCGAGAGCTTCATATTGGTTTCTTTCAACAAGGTTCTTATTCCAAAACATCCCGGCCAGATAGATATGGGGACTTCTTCAGTTTCGGCGGCTTTGGCCGTAGGACGAGTTCGATCTCGAGATCCTTTCCTTGACAATTTCAGCTTCTTTGGCTCACAAAAAAAGTACCAGCGTTTTGCAGTAAACTCACAACCGCTAAAACTTACGGTATTGCCGCTTCCTGAACAGGGCAAACCCAACGGTTTCTATGGTCTTGTTGGGCGATACACAATTGAGTCTTCGGCTGAACCGACGAAAGTCAGTGTCGGTGATCCAATAACTCTTACGATTAAAATCGGAGGCAGCCGCTACCTGAAGCCTGTACAATGGCCCGAATTGGAAGAAATAACCGAACTTGCACGGAATTTCAAGATTCCCTCCCAGAAAGCATCACCAACCATTCAGGACAATATGAAGGTCTTTACCCAGACGATACGCGCCAATAATGATAAAATAAATCAGATACCTTCTATTCCTCTTGCCTTTTTCGACGTGGACAAAGGCACATACATCGAAAGCAAAACAGCTCCGATAGATCTTGAAGTTGCCCCCACGAAAATTCTTACTAATGCCGATTTGGAGGGAACAGATCCGACGTATGTAAACAGGCGTGTTGAGGCGATAAAAAAAGGAATTTCTGCGAACTATGAAGGGCCTGATGTCCTCACAAATCAAACCTTCTCGCCTCTTTCCGCTATGGTCAGCCCCGGCTATATGGTGGTCTGGTCGGCTCCATTGGTAATTTTGGTTACAAGCTCCTTATTCAAACTCTTTACGCATACGAGTCCTGAAATAATCTCAAAGAAACGCAAACGACAAGCTGCAGGCAAAGCTGTCAAACAATTAAAGAAAATATCCGACCTCACTCCAAACGAACGGCAGGACCAGCTTGTTTCAATTATGAAGCAGTACATCGGTGAGCGTTTCGATAAAGTTTCGGGCTCACTAACCGCCGACGACTGCTACCAGATAATTGCCTCCGTAGTAAATGACACACAAACTGCCGGCAAATACAGAGACGCAATAACTCGATGCGAGGCGTCCCGCTATGCCTCTACTCAGGAAAATGTCGATTCAGTACAGGTGAGTGAAATCATAAATATTATTCGTATTATCGAGAAGAACTCGAAATCATGAATGTCAAAAGCATTTTAATTTTATTTGTTTGTATTATTCTGACGGGCCCCGGCACGGCAAATGCCGAACTTCCAAAGGAACAACTTTACATTCTTTTCAACCAGGCAAACGAAGCTTTCAGACAGGCCAATTCGATTGAGAACGGCCCAAGAGCAGATGAGCTTTATGAAAAAGCGATATTAAGCTATGAAAAGATAATCAACGAAGGGCAGATAGAAAACGCCGGGCTTTATTACAATCTTGGAAACGCATACCTCCTCAAGGAAAATATCGGTAAAGCAATCTTAAACTACCGGCGTGCTCAAAAACTTGACAGCTCAGATACAAATATCCAGAAGAACCTTGATTTCGCACGCAGTCAGAGAATAGATAAAATTACCCCAAAAGCCCGTGAACGGATTATGGAGACATTGTTTTTCTGGCATTATGATTTCTCTCTGCGAACAAAATTCATCCTTGCATGTATTTTTTTTGCCGTTTTTTGTATCACCTTAACTGTAATAGTTTGGTTCGGCAGGACAGCTCCAACCACAACAACTGCTGTGATTACCGGAATCTTAATAATGTGTTTTCTCGCTTCGGTTGTAATGGAGACTCGGCAAAGAGCAAGCCTGGTATGCGGTGTTATTACAGTCAATGATGTTGTCGCACGACAAGGTGACGGGCAGAACTATCCTGAGAGCTTCAAGGATCCGCTTCATATCGGGACTGAATTCGATGTACTTGAACAACGTTTGGGATGGCTGCATATCAGGCTCTCTGACGATAGTGACACCTGGATACCGAGCAACGCCGCGGAACTAATTTGACACAACCATTCTCAGAAACTTTCGTAAAAGATAACATCTGCGGCTTAATTAAAAGTTTTGCGTTGCTTACACAAAGACTGAGCAGCCTTCGTGCATAACTCAGGTCGGAGAAGGCCGTTTTTCTCCTTGGCAGAAAATCAGCCCTTGTAGAGTTTGAATATCTGCGCAAGAAACATAAACTGAGCGGCATGCCCCAGATAGTTTCTGGGCAGCCGTATGCGGATTCGATGGCGATAGGCCTTTAGCTTATTTGCCAGGGCGTCAAGAGACTTGCCTTCGAAAGCTTTCACTTTTTCAAGATCAAGGATTAGCTTTCCCCGGTCCTTTTCAAGATACTCTTCGATTCTTTGGGCAAGTTTTTCGGCGCGAAGATTATCCAGAACGCCATTCAATTGTACCCAAACCTGCCTTTTAGCATGTTGAAGATCCACATGGATGGAGAAGTGCGGGGAAACAATCTCTTCTCGCAGAGATTCCCAAATCTTAGTCGCCCATAATCCCAAACCTTCTTCCGGCATCCTGAAGCTGACACGGCCAAGACGCGGGTGCTGGAAGATGCCTAAACGCAGCTTCAGTGCGGTCCAGGCCGCCGCTCCCAAGCCAATCAGAGATATCAGTCTCTCCGATATAGTCGGGGCGCCAAACTCAGCATAAACCTTGTACTGCAATTCCCTGATCCATGACCGCATATCCCTGTTAGGGCCTAATAACCGCCCGACTAAAAACATCGGATACGCCTTTCTGATATCCTTCGCCAAACTTTCCGCTTTTTTTCGAAGGAAAGCGTTAGGAGACCCGCTCCATTTCCTGTAACCCTTAGACCATGCCTCGATAAAACGATAGATCGATGGACCGAGTCTCTGAAAATCCTGCTCAAAACACCATCGCTGCGCGCCCTCGATTTCAGAAGAGGACATAGTTGGATGCTTTACCATGGAATTGAAACCACATCCATCGCGCCAACGCTTGTCGACATCTTCGGTGTATTTAGGTCGCATAAGACCCTCTGACAAAACACGATCATAGAATGGCGTTCCCGGAGGAGGACTATATATCAGGAACTGTGCAAGCTCCGGCCTAAGATCCATCAGCCCATCCAGTTCCTGTGAGATTAGTTCCGGAGTTTGATATTCAAATCCGACGATCATAGACGTTAGAACAGTAATTCCATTCTCTCTCAGTTCGCTGATAAGTTCATGAGCAGGCTTACCGCTCTGCTTACTGTATCCCGAGCGGGTTCCCTCGTAACCTATCCAGATGCCGTCTATGCCCATTTCGAGGATTTCCTCAACAGCATACCGACTGAGGGCCTTGATGCTTGAAAATACGAAGATCGACATCGGCCTGTCCCCGGCGAGCACGCAGTCTCGAAACTCCATCGCCCTCTTTTTGTCCAGAAGGAAATCTTCATCGATAACAGTGAACACCATTCCCGGATCCCTTATGAGGTATCGTTCGACCACGTTGTAAATATCTTTCCCCGTGGGGAGTAATTTAATGTGCTTTCTTTTGAAGAAATGGGAGGTACAGCAGAAATCACATCCGTTGGGGCAGCCCAGCCCTGCAAATATCAAACCTGTCCTGGAGGCGGGAGCCGATAAGACCTTCATGCGACTTTCAATCAGAGGATGTTTGTAAGGGATGGAGATTTCAGGTTCATCGAGGAGTCGCCGCATGTATCGCACTCCTTCCTCTCGACAAATATAGTCACCATATTGACTGAGAGTATCATCATCCAGAACGGTGCCATAGCCGCCTAAGATGATCTTGGTATCGGGAGAATACTTGCGAACCAGGTTCACCGTCTCTTTCGCCCGGTGAAATGTCGCCACTATAAAAGAGATTCCGACAAAATCATATCCCTTCTTAAGTTCTCGAATCAGTTCCCTGCGAGATGGGTAATGAAGCACTACAGTAGGAATTTCCAGATTGTTCGCGATATAATCCAAAGCGTAGTGAATATGTGTCGCTCGAGGGCTGAATATCCCCTGGGCCCTTGTAACCTGTCCATAAAGGAGTTCATAACCTACACTCTCCCCATCTCCATATTTTGGTCCGAGAGGTCTGCATACACTGGTTAAAAGCAATTTCCTGCTTTTCTGTTCTGGTTGATAAGAATACATCAGACTATTTCCTTATTTGCGTTTCTCGTGTACCCAATAGTAATTGAGCGGTAAAAGATGGAAATGACGAATAACAATATGGCGTGATGTTGTTTCAGTAATTCTTAATTCCGTGACAAGCGGTTCATTATACTTTCATTTCAATCAATTATACGCTATTATTATATCGGCATATATACGTGCAAAGCAACTTTTTTAGGTCATTTTTAAGAAATATATTTCAAACGCCTCTTTAACATACAATTAAAGCTGTTTTAAATCACAAAATTAGATTGATTATACCTTTTTATGCATAAATTGGGGGTGGTATTATTGCAGTTTGGACAAAGCAATATACGATATCAGATTATTGTTGAGCTTATAGAGAACCCAACTTCCCAAGCTCGGCCCAGCAAATGAACTTTACTTAATACTTTACTGCTACTGGATCGATATGCCTGAAAACAAAACTCCGAAAAGAATTATCTTTCAGTTTTTTAAGATGGTACCCCTTGCTGTGATGTATCTTCAGGAGTAATACCAGCTCGCTTTGATCGCTCCAGAAGTGTATGAACAAAAGTCTCAAGCCGGATATGTTGTGCCGGCCCTTCAGAGCCCCCGTACGTCAGCGTGATGATTGGTGTCTCGGTATAGGTATTACGCAGGAGAGACAAAGCTGAATCGATTGCCACCCCTACCATACAGTGCAGGGCGACGGCGTTTATAACTCCTTTAACACCGCAGTTAATAAAATCAGCGATCTTGCCTACGCCGAGGAGGACGAGCCAGTTTGTATGCTCCGACACAAACGGTTCGGCAAGCTCAACGAGCCTCGAAGGCTTCTGCTCGGTTGCCAGTGCCAGCGCATAGGGATCAATGTTCCTAAACAACCGTTTCAAGACGCCCGTTGTAATCCCCCAGGAGAGAGTCTCCCAGAAGGCGTTTTTGATGTGTAGTCTCCGCGCATCCCGCCTGCTGTCTCTCCAGGCAGTGATATCCACGCTGGCTACAAAATATGGACTTGGCCACACTTCGCAGCCCATGCTCTCGATGTAGCGGAAAAGGCCCCTATTGCCCACTGGATTAATCCTTGTGTACAGGTCACCTGTTACACCTATGACCGGTTTGTCACCGGGATTTCCATCTCGTTCTATGGCCAGCAATGCACGCACACTATTGATTAACTCGGTCTCTACACTTCGTTTGTTGACAACGGCACGTGAAACTTTGGCTATCACATCGGTGAAAATGTCATCGACCGTACCGCTCTGTCGCTCATAAGCCCGGAGCCTTGTAGCCAGTACATATAAGAAATCGACAGCGCTAAGACCTTCATAGAGCCTAAGCAGCCCAGGCATACCGATGACATTGCCGATTTCTCGTCCACCGGCATCCCATATCTCGATCTCTGGTAATTGAGCACGCTCGGCAAGAATACGATAGGCATCGCCATATTGTCTAATCAAACACAGGCTCGTTGTCGAAGGGATTACAAAGACATCACCCTTTTGCAATTCCCTGGAATGGGAAATCCTTGCTAATTCTCCGAGGATAATGGAAAACGGGTGGCATTCCCGGCCGGAGCTGAGTTCTTCACCCAAACGCAATGTTTCCGCATCAGGTGTTGGCAGCACTTGTGCATCAAGGCCTGCCGACCGCAAAACAGCCGCATAGATGTGGGCATGTTCAGAAAAGCTCGGGATGAATAATCGCTTACCACAAGGCCTTGGTATGCTTCCGCGGGTTGCTTTTGGCGTCGCTGACCAGGTAGTACCCAAGTCGATGTAGCTGTTAATCTCATCTGCAAAGGCCTCAAGTCTTGTTACGAGGCCAGCTTCACCGCGATGTTCGTCAAATTCAAGGAAAAGCCTTGGCCTGTCACATAGCATTTCTTCCAGATGTTTGACTGTAAAAGCATCAGGTCCACACCCATAATTTGAAAGCAGGATCGGGAAAAGCCTGCGATCGGACCGGATAAACTCCAACACCCGAAGCTGTTCCCTGCTGTAATGCCATGGAAGAGTATCCCACCTTTCTGAGAGGGTAACCTGGCTCAAAGGAAGGCAATCCCACGGGATCGCAGGCAGGCCAAGCTTTTTAAGGTGACGAGCCAGGAAAAGATTCAATCCCGGGTCGTGCGTATTGTAAGGCTTGCCCAGGATAATAACTGCTCTATCAAAACTCGCCTTAAGAGCATCTCTTCCAAGCTTTTCTCGCGCCTGGACAAATTGCTCGTACACTTTGCGTGCCTTATCCATGGCGAAAAGTACCTTGTGAAGCGGTTTGTTAAAAGCTTTCACAAGTGCCCTGGTTCCTTCCAAATCATCCCAGGGATTCACACCAAAGGCAAATTGCGCATGAATTAGCTTGTCTTTATATTCGGCTCGAAGCATGTCAGGAAACTGTTGCGCATACAAGCATGTGTGTGCCTGTCCACCATCTTTTCGCGGCAGGCACTCCAGCAAAGATGGTACAAATACATACGCTACTTGTTGCTTGTGGATTAACGAGGCAACGCAGGCAGCGGCGGCTTTGAGCGGCAGGCACACCTCGGTCGGTACACCGCGACCCATCTCAGCAAGCTTTGACGGATCTGCCCTCGCAGACACAACTGGCGCAAAACCGAGTTCAGAAACTAAACTCATCCAAAAAGGCAAAAACTCAAGGGCGAGTGATGCTTTTGGGATACCAACTCTCATCCTGCCGTCTTCTGCAGAAGATGCAGTAGCGTTGGTATTTTCCAGTAAATCCTCCCGGAGGGCAAAAAGCTCCGGAAACGGCCGGGTTTTTGGCATTGCGAAAGCTTCTGACCTGTAGAGGTCCTTTTCAGTGTAACGCTCGCAAATGTCACCAAAATGAGCTGTCCGGCCCGAAGCTGTGACTTTATTTACTTCGCATCGATTTTCGCACCCCTTGCATTCAAAACTTGATACTGTCGCCGCCTTGCAGGCTTCAAAACCGGCAAAATTCGTTTTGTAAGGAGAGCATTCCATCTGCCGTGCCGCAAGCAGCGCAGCGCCAATGGCCCCGGAGAGCCTGTTGTAGGGATGGATGTGAACCTCGCGTCCGAGTATCTTGCGAAATGCAGCAACAACCGCACCGTTTGAGGCTGTACCGCCTTGAAAGACAATGGTCTTGCCGATCGGCCGACCCGCGACCACTTTGTCCAGATAGTTTCTTGCCACAGAGTACGCAAGCCCGGCACAAAGATTCTCCACTGAAATCCCTTGTTGTAGAGCATGTACAAGTTCTGAGTCCATAAAAACAGTACATCGTGTGCCCAAGTCGTATGGCGATGCGCTTGACAACGCCTGCTCAGTAAACTCCTCAAAGATGTCGATTCCCAGTCTCTGGGCTTGCTCCTCAAGAAATGATCCTGTTCCGGCACTGCAGATTTTATTCATTTCGAAATCCAGAAGCCTGCCTTCTTTCGCCTCGATATATTTAGAGTCCTGACCTCCTATCTCAAAGACCGTATCTACTTTGGGAAAGTAATGCGCGGTAGAAGTTAGCTGTGCTGTGATTTCATTTCGCACTACATCGGCGCAAAGAACCTGGGCCGCCAGGTACCGCCCGCTGCCGGTTACACCAACACCAAGAATTTCAATTCGATGGCCGTATCGTTCCAGGATTTGATACAGACCTTTGTTTATGACAGCCAGCGGCTCACCTCGTGTAGCCAGGTATATACCCTGAATTAGCTCTTTTTTTGTATTTAAAAGCACAAGGTTCGTACTAACAGAACCGACATCGATACCCAGAAAAGCCTGAGTGAAACCGTGAACTGGTTTCGGGTCTTCCTTTAAGCACGTAGAAGCGGTCTGGTCCGGTACACCAAGAGGCTCTAATGCCATTGTATCCTTAGAAAGGCTTACAGCCGGAAGATTCATCACTGACTCTAAAAGCTGTTCTACAGTTATGACCTCGTCCTGCTTGTCGTACAAAATTTGCGCTGCCCCTAACGCCCCCAGACACATTGGCTTCTCAGGCACAACAACCGCTTCCTCTGAGCCGAGTATTTCTCGAAATGCGCGCACAAGACCGGGATTGGCGGCTCCCCCACCCACAAGCAGTACAGGAAGTGTCATTTTCCTACCACGCATAACAGTAGTCATGAATGTACGAACTAAGGCCAGACAAAGACCGTAAGCAATCTCTTCTGTCGGTGTTCCCTTTTGCTGCAGGTGGATCATATCCGACTTTGCAAAGACGCTGCAGCGGCCGGCAATTGTGCACCCCTTTGGAGCTGTACCCGCTATCTCACCAAGTGTCTCTACACTGATCTGGAGACGACCGGCCTGACGTTCCAGGAAAGCTCCTGTCCCGGCAGCACACAAACCGTTTGTGGCGAAGTCACGTACTTCGTAAGGATTAGAACCAGAGCCTGTAAGCAGGATCCATTTAGAAAACTGCCCTCCCATATCCACCACGGTGCGAATACCCGGGAACATGTGTGCGGCGGCTCTGGCCGTGGCCATTACTTCATTGACCATATATACACCGGACACACCGGCAAGCAAGTCCTGGCCAATTCCTGTAACGGCTGGGCACACATACGAATTTCCAACAGAATTGCGAATCTCAGTCTGAAGAAGCTCGGTAATGACATCGAGAGGTTTGCCCGCCGCGGACCTCACCCAAGAATGATGTTCACCCTGCGGAGTGATTGTAACTACCTTGATGTGTACGGATCCAACGTCAATGCCCAAATGCCAGGAAGTGCTCATGGTCGCGCCTTCCACGCTAATTGAGACTCACGGCTTAGGAATGTGCTCAAAGGCAAGCGTATGTCTCAGAACTTTCATTTTCCTTTTAGCCTGCTCTATTGTATTTGCTCTTATCCTAAGGCCTAAAGACAGAGAAGAATCCCCGGCTTATCCCCGTGGGTTCTTGCGAATTCAAGCGATATTTAGGAATGAACATGCAAACCGGTTTTTTAACCTGAATTACATAATAACATTAATTGAAGGTTCGTGCAAGGATAGTATTCTTAAAACTTCTGGATTTCCTAATAAGCCTCCCCCTGACAAATCATTGCGAAATAAGAAACAGGTGTTTATTGCTTCAGCCACAGTATCGCACATTGGATATTTCAAAGAAAATAAGCCCCGTTCCAATCCCGCACAAAATACCAGATACGCCCACTACCCAAAGATAAAAACATCCTCCAAAATACTGGGTGGACCTGTTTATAATTCTTCTTTTCGTTTCTGTCTCTGAAGTTCTTCATGTTTTTTGATCTGCGGAATAATGGTTTCAAACGCAGATTTAATTTCAAGCAGATGCATCTTCGGCATCACCATCTGCATCGTAATTTTGTTGTCATCAAATCCACTGGCAAAAGCAACATTGCTTTTTGTCTGCACGTAGAGTTCTGCTAAATCCGCTCCATCGGCCCCAAACATCATTTTGGGCAGCATATTGTGTATTCGGACATAATTAAACGTACCGACGGCCTCAGCCTCCTTACTTTTGGGAATCATATCCAAAACCGCCTTCATCTCTGAACCAATTTCTTTGGGACCGCCGGACTTCACCTGGTCTATCAACTCTTTGACTCGGCTCAGTTTTTCGCGGGCATTTGGCGCACAAACAATGGCAAACCTCCGAAGGTTCGTCGCAAGTGCCAATGGCCTGCCCTCAAGCGTTATCGTTGAGATTCCCTCGCCATCGGGTTCGCCGCAGTTAGGATTACCGGAAATGAATTTGTCATAGTTTCTAACTGGAACCAAGGCGCCTATAAACATATTTGCCATTGGATGGCCACCCGCCTGCTCGCCCTGAACAACCATGCCGAAAATCGCAACATTCCCTTTCCTGTTAATCCCTCTGAGATTGTCATCCCCCAGCAGTTCACCTAATTTGGAAAATACTTCTGTCTCGGCATCGAAAGACACAGGAGCAACATCCTTCAAAAATTCGTTGACTGCTTCGATGGTATTCTCAAACTTATTTACGCGCACGCAAAACAAACTTTTGCCCGGTACTATCCGTAATAATCCGTCACTGGCGCGCCTGGTCGAGCTTCCCGCACTCAATCCGCCACAAAGCAACAGAACCGCTAATCCTGCTGTAACGAAATTTCGCAACCTTCTCGAATTGACCATGACTGCTCCTTTCTCATTAAACTTATATTTTCAGTTTTACAATTCAATAATAAGACGCACGACAAGCCGAAAACTCACAGTTTTTTTTACGAATAATAAATAAATTCTGCATTTTGCCCTCGCAAATGTTTTTAAAAGATAGGTCCTCAATGGATTTTCTACCATAATTGCCGCTGAAATGCAAGATTCTTTTATGCGACCGCAAGGCAATATTACAACTTATATGGTCTGAAAAATTCGCCTGTTGCCTTACTCCCCCACCGAGATTTCCCGAGTCATCTGGTTTTGTGGTGGTATATGCCATTTATCGTAA
Organism: Sedimentisphaerales bacterium; assembly: GCA_032250555.1. GTDB lineage: Bacteria > Planctomycetota > Phycisphaerae > Sedimentisphaerales > Anaerobacaceae > NIOZ-UU13. The sequence continues at coordinate 2,831 of JAVVFI010000008.1, read as the reverse complement.
AATCCGGTAGTAAAGGCCTCCTGCAGAGCGAATGCGGAATCGATACCCAGAGTCAGCAGAGCAATAAAAAAATCAAACCGAAAAGAGAATTCAAAGCCGGAAGCTGACTGATGGCCGTCGGGAAGGCAACGAAAGCTAATCCGGTTCCGCTTTCAGTGACATCTGCAACCGGTAATCCCTGTACCTTGGCTAAATATCCCAGCATGGAGAATACTACAAATCCGGCAAAGAAGCTTGTTCCGCAATTCGCAAGGCCTGTAATGAAAGCACTGTTTGTAATCTCTGCTTTTTTTCCCAAATAAGAACCGTAGCCAATCATTACGCCGGATGCAAGGCTAAGTGAAAAGAAGATCTGGCCATAAGCACGCAGCCAAATCCTGATGTCTGTAAGCTTGCTGAAATCGGGAGTAAGATAAAAGCGTATTCCATCCATAGCACCAGGCAGTGTCAATCCGCGAATCAGGAGAACCACCAGCAGCAGCAATGGAAGCGGGACCGTCACCATGACTACCTTGCTGACATTGCGTACACCTTTTCGCAGGATCAGATATATTGCCAGCCAGGTAATAGCCATACCAATTACGAGTGAGAGGACCGGCCACCCCAATTCACCGGGGCCAGAGGAACGCTGCAAAACGTTTTGGACAAAGAAGGCCTCCGGCTTATCGCCCCAGGGCAGGGCTAAAGAATGCCAGAGATAAACCCATGACCAGGCAAGAATCGTACTATAATAGATCACAATACCTGCGCTTAGCCCTGCCGCCCACCAGCCAAACCATTGAAGCGGTTTTCGAATTGCCCCGAAAGCAAGCGGCGCACCCTTTTGCATTCGCTGTCCTATTCCCATCTCAAGAATCAACATAGGAATGCCGGCAGTAAACAATGCCGCAAAATAGGGAATTAAAAACGCACCACCACCGCTTGAGTAAGCAACATATGGAAAACGCCAGACATTTCCCAGGCCCACCGCTGATCCAATAGCTGCCATTATGAATGAGGTTCTACTATGCCACCGGTCGCGAGTTTCTGTCATCGTACTGCTCTTTTGAGGTCGTAACGATTAGGTATCATACTTCACAAGGAAATAGAAGATAGCAAAGTACAACTCAGGATGCAAGCTGTAATTCTACACCAGGTCTTCAGTCTCAAGCTGGCCCTTTCTTAAGTTCGAACAGCAATTGCACATTTACCTTTAGCTATTTGTTTAAAAATAACCGTTAGTCCCTCTGTGCAGGAACGAGCGTTGCCTTTCGGACACTAAAGCTGTCCTCACCGGAAAACACAAGGTATATCTCGCATCCGTCCTCGCTCATCCACTTGGCCGGAAAGTCACCGTGTTCTCCGGGGCCAACATCCCAACGTTCAGTAAAGAAAGCCGTTGACCAGGGGCCCCAGGGTTCCGGCGCATCGTACACGGCAAAGCCGCCTTCGAAGCGTGTGTCACCACGATCGGTACTGCCTTTCGGCGCCGGAATATGCTGCCACCAAAGGTAACGGCGCAGCGGAGCATTATAGGTCATGGCAGACCGAAGGCAGCCGTCTGTATGATTGAAAACTGCCCCTCGGCGCTTAATGTCACTCGTCCAGATTGCATGGCCGGCTTTGCCTCTTCGTTCAAAGAATTCCCAGGCTCCTTGTTCAGTGATTCGGTTCTTTGGTACACGCATAAGAATAAAACGGTCCGCAGGGGTATCGGCCAGTGGGCCGTCATGTGAGTATGAATATACGTAATTGTCTCGGGCTCCTTTGTAATCCTTACCGTAGTTAACAAATCCCATAAGGCCGAATTGCGGGAACTTCCAGTTCGCGAAGGTCCACGTCCGAGCATAATCACCGGACCACGCTAATTGGGCTTGACCACCTTGTCGATCAGCATGTCCCATCAAAAGATATAGCACACCATCAACGGAGATAATACCCCAGCCTTTTCGCCCGGAACGTCCCCCGCCGAGCTGCTCCGCTGGGGACCTAATGTTCATACCGGTAAAATTCCCGGGTTCTCCGATGATACGAGCGAATCCCATACTCAGCTTGTTCGGAACCTTGGGCTTGAAGCCCCAGCCGTCTCCCCATGTGGTGTATATCGCATCATCATCAGCCCAGGTAATCGGCCAGTTATCACCGCCGGTGGCCTTGCGAGTAATCGTGTCCGCCGGAGCCCAGACTATACTTTTAATAACATTGCTGGGCGGATAAGGAGGACTGGCAGCCGTAGTCACTGAAAGGATAGAGGAAATGAGCACGGACACAGTAAAGGCCATTACTGCACGAAAGCCGCGAACCAAATGTAAATGCGAATTATTCCTGATATTTGTCCAAAGTTGGTTTATCGAATCCATAATACTCAATTCTACTCATCTCCACTTTGTAAGTACACATTTTTCACTCCTTAACAGGTAATGGGTCAGTTACGGGTGGTGGAGGGATTATTATGAGGAGTCGAGGCTGAAGATGGCATCATATGGCTCGATGGCGGACTGCTCGGCGAGTTTGTCCAGGGCGTACTTGAACGCAATTGTGACATCGGACGTTCTTTTCTTGAGTGTATGCAGTACCGTCATAAGAATCTCACGGGTTCTGGCCCCGGCATCGGATTGAGAGCCGAAGCTGATTTTCCGGGCTATCACAAGCGGACGAAGTTCACGCTCGGCTCGATTATTGTCCGCTGGTACATTACGATCATCTGCCCAGCGATATAATCGCTCAGCCTTTTCACGAAATATATCCTGTATCTTCTGTATGGCAGGATGCCTGGCCTGATAGTTAGTGATATTGATGATTGCCGCTTTGATCTTGGCTGCCTGACATTTGAACTGTTTGTCTGTAATTTC
>JAVVFI010000089.1:0-15185 GCA_032250555.1 Sedimentisphaerales bacterium | reverse complement strand
GACGTCGATCCTGCTTCCATCACATTCCATATAGCTTTTACAGCCGGTGATTTCTGGGTAGATGGAGCAAGTTGGACAGAAGTACAATAGGTAATTGATGTGAGACTAATTAGATTCCCATTTTGATGGGAATTGAATTAGGTGTTGTATTAATTCGGGGCCTATACTAATTGAGTATAGGCCCCGGTTGTTTTTTAGACGAAGGGCTTTACCCAAGTCCTGGTAGTAAACAGTCGATTAGTATTGTTTGCGGCATTCAGACATAACTAATTCTTCTGTCTGCGTTTTTTGCTTTCCATTCTGCCATTCCCCGCAATAGCCATTTTCATGGACTTCAGGAATGCGGTATAAAGTTGTTAATTTGCCCTGTTCATCATCTTCATCCACCACACATGCTTGCGGGGGGTAACGGTGGCAATAGCCTTTTGCGCCGCTTTTGGAGAAAAATTTACAGCTTTGACATTGGTTTTTTGTATTATCCATTTCCAGCCTCATCTTCTTAAGACTTTGTTTTAACCTTCATATTCCTACGATGTTTTTTCCAGTTTTCTGTTTTTCCGACCGAGCAGGGACTGATAGGTTCATATTCTCCGACGTATTTTTTATTTAATAGTGCCGCTATATCAGAAGCAGAAATATTCGCAGGAGAGGACTTCAATACCTCGGCGACCTGTTTGCTCAGTACACCATCCGAGCGTTTCTTTAATGTTTCTATCTGCTCCTTGATTTCTTCGGTTTGCTTGTGTTGGGATGAGAGTTCCCTTGTACGTCTTATTAATTGCCTAAGACGTTCTACCGATGGTACAGCCGCCGTGTCGAAGAAATTAACGCACCAGAATCCAAGGTCGTGACTTTTCTCTATTTTGTCCTTATCCCTTTCCACCTGCTGCATAAATTTTACACTTCGCAAGAAGCTGTTCCATACCTCTTTCAGCGGCCCGACCATCTCGGGCAGAAAAAGATTGTATAAATCTAAAATATCATCGAACCGTCTTTGGTGTTCAGCGTCTTTGAAAAATTTCATAACGTAGAAATCAGAGAACCAGTCCGTAATCCACTTTTTGCGGAAAGCTTTGGTAGTATGCTTGAATCTATCTCTTTGCTCCTGGAGCCACTGCTCCAAATTATCGGCAATAATCTCCAGTGATTCGACTGCGATACGCAGTTCATCATTTTTGATTTCGTCCTTTTTCATATTTAAGGCTCCTTTATTATAATCCGCCAACCATTAGAACCATTACAAAAGGGCAACAGCAATTTTTCCTTTTGCTAAATAAAATAGCCGTCGTTATAACAATCTTCAGTCAAACCCATATTCACACAACTCCTACAGTTAAAGTTTAAGAAATATGCTACAGGAAGCAAAAATGTGGAGGAAAAATATTTTCTCAGAAAAGCCCTTTTTTAGCTAAATATCGCGGCTTTTGATGTCTGATTCATAAGAATCCTTCGATGATTACTCTTAATGGATACCAATCTTTGATATCTCTAAAAAACGTATATTGTTAATTGGGTGCTCCGATAAAATAGGCATTAATAGCAATAACACGAGCTATAAAATCTCCTTTTTATTAAAACTGCAAGAAATTCCGACTTTTTTGGATGAAAAAAAGTCCCGGATTACCCCTTCTTTTCGATGAGAAAAACCCTGTTTCGAACTGTTTTAGAGTATCATTTTTGCCGATGTAAATTAGGCTAAATTAACCATCGATGCTGAAAACGACTAAAGACTTTGTTTACAGAGCTTTAACGTAAATTTGCCGAGTATTCAAAGAACTATTATTTATGGATTATCAACATCTGAAAAGCAAATATAAGGTAAGGTGAAAAATGGCTGACTGGAAAGAAAAATTAACCGATTTATTTCATAAACAATCCGAGGAAAAACAAAATCAAAATATAAAGCCCGATGCTGCTACGAAAAAGCTTCAAAAAAAGGGTGATGAATTTCTGTGTACCGTAGTTGATCCGGCCTTACATGATTTGGCCGCGGAACTCTATAAATATGAAAGAAAAGCCTGTACTTTCGGGGGAAGTAAACTTTCCCGAGAGATGGAGGTTCGGTTTCAAAACCGAGTAGAATTTCGATATGTTATAAATGTATATACCGGCGCTATTAAGACCACAGTACATACCAGTTATCAGGCAAGGTATCAAAGCGGCCGTGAGGAACAAGGTGAAGCTATGATAATGAAGGATGGCAAGCAAGCCGATATAGCCGACATTACAAAAGATGATATCATCGATAATTTCATGAAGCAATATATAGTACGCGAATCACACTGTTCGTGTTAATATCTCCGGCCGGCTTGGTGGAAGGGGTCGGCCGGTTTTTTTATGAAATCTAAGCTTGCCTAAAACGGGTAAATCACTTTATAACGAGAAACCCCCTGCTTTGCAGAGGAGAGGATTAAACAAAGCAGGGGTTTGTTAGAGGAGAGGGTAGAGTAGAACAGGAATTCAAGTATGAGCTTATATTCAACACGTTTTACCGCCTCGTTACCATGGAATACCTATCATCAAATACTATAATTATGTGCCAGCGGTTTTACCGGATGTAACATTTTTTCCGAATGTAATGATTATTCCGGTGAACCAATTGAGTTGGCCGATGTATACCGAGAAGCTCTCAATTTTCTTGCCTGGGCTGCAATAATTTGGCATATTGATGTTGATATCTGCATATTTAAAGTCGAGGAGATGACTTTTGCAATGGTGAAAAAGTTGTGATTAAATAATAATATACCTTAGTGTTTGTGAAGGAGGTTATAAGAATGAGAAACAGAACAGTCAAAGCTTTCAAGCTAATCCCTGGCCTTGTTGTTTTCATCGCAGTGAGCTGGCTTTTTGTGTTTGATGTTTGCGGTGAGGACTATTCCAGGATGCAGAGGCCCGCAGAGGCAGAAACGTCGGTACATTTAGAGGATACACATACACACGGCGGCGAACTCTCCCCTGTCGTGCAGATGCAGTTTATGAGGCCGGGGCAGTTGGAGGCGGCCGGTCGGAAGTTTCCGGTGGTTTATGTCCCGTTCGGCTGCATCGAGTGGCATGGGCGGCATCTGCCGCTTGGCACAGATGCACTGAAGGCTCACGGTATTCTCGTTAAGTGTGCAGAAAAATTTGGTGGAGTGGTATATCCTCCGGTGTACTTTCACAGCGGATTTAATCGAGACCACCTTGTGCCGGTGATAACCGACCTGTTCAAGCGCCTTAAATCCTCGGGCTTTCGTGTAATCATAGGAGTATCAGGCCATAATGTTCAGCAGCAAATTGATATGATTAATAAGGCTCTTGAGCCTGTGGTGGCGGACGGCAGCGTGAGAGGAATCGGGCTTTGGGAGATAACGCTCAGCAGGGGGCCGGAATCGAACACCGACCATGCCGCCAAATGGGAGACATCGGATATGATGTTCTTTTATCCCGGGCTTGTGGACCTGTCCGAGCTGGGGACCGGCCAGCTTGCTCCTAATATGAAGGCTCCCGACGGTATTGGGGGACTGGATCCCCGTAAGCACGCTTCACCCGAAGTAGGCGAAAGGAACGTTGATTTGGCTGCCGAGGCTATCGGTAAAAAAGCCGCCGAACTGCTTGAATCGCTGCCGGAAGACCAAAGAGCATTCAGGCTCAAATCTGTCAGCCCCGGACACTGGTGGATGATCTGAGCATTTAGAAATGCAAATGAACGGCCGATAATACTATTTTGATATTTTCGAAAGTCAGGGTGTATTCCTGTAATTAGTTAGTTTTTGCGAGTTTCAATGGTGTTGTCATTGAGAACTTGCTGCCTCGGCCCGGCTCAGAGTCAATCTGAAAATGTCCGCCTAACTGCTCCAATCGTTCCTTGATACTAAAAAGCCCGAATTTCGTATCTTTAGCTGCTCTTGATGTTACTTTTACGGTGTTAAATCCTTTGCCGTCATCTTCGACATCGATGTGTATATGCTCGTTAACTCTTTGAATCGAAACCTTTACTTTGTTTGCATCGGCATGCTTAATGACATTGACAAGCAATTCCCGCACATTGCGGAATAAAAGAGCCCGAATATCATCGTCGAGGGGCTTTTGCCTCCCATCATCTTCAAATTCAGTTTCAATACCGTGTTTGGCTCCGATTTGCACCTCAAGCCAATCGGCCACGGCCGCCTCAAGACCAAATTGATTTAATATTGGAGAACTAAGGTCAAATGTTAGAGATCTCGTGTCCTGAATGATTTGGCCAATATTGTTACATATTTCATCCAGGGTCTTTGTGAGTTCGCCGGAGGGAGCAGATTGGTGAAGTTCGTCAAGCTTGATTTTTGAAAATACCAGAGATTGGCCGATTTGGTCGTGGAGTTCTGTAGCTATTCGGCGCCTCTCTCGCTCTTCCGTAATCGACAACTGTGAGGCCAGAGATTTAAGCTGTGCCTGGTTCTCAAGAATTTTTTGCTCTGCGTGCTTTCGATCATTGATAATCTCAGTGTAAACAATTATTCCACCGATTGAACCATCCGAATTGTACCATGGGCGGCATTCCCATGTGGTCCAGTCAACCGAACCGTCTTCCCTAACATAAGGATCTTCGTCCTCGCTTAGTACTTCACCAAGCAAGACTCTTTGGTGTACATCTCTCCATTTTTGAGGTAGGTCCGGAAATATCTCATAGTGGTGCTTCCCAATTACATCTTTCTCCTTCACCTTGTACTCTTTTAGGTATCTTTCACTTACAAATATATATTTTAAATCTCTGTCGTGCACTGCGATACAGCTTCTGGCATGTGAAATAATATACATCATCAACTCATTGAGCCAAACCAATTTATCATCCGCTTTCTTGCGTTTGGTGATGTCAGTGATAACTGAAGTGAATCCGATTATGCGCCCTTCATTATCCCGCTTGTAGTTCCAGTCCACGGCCATGTCGATAATTCTGTTATCCTTCGTCCGGTTTTTCTGATAATAGGTTTTGGGTTGCGGTTGCTCCTTCACCACTTCGGATAAATAGTCTTGTAGTTCATTTCGCTTCGATTCGGGTTCAAGCAAATCCAGTATAGATTTGCCCAGCAGTTCCTGCTCGGTATAACCAAGTATTTTCTGATAGGCGGGATTGGTATATGTAATAAAACCGGAAGAATCGATTTCCTGAATTCCATAAGGATTTGCTTCGACAAGAGTTCGATACAAGTTCTCGCTCTTCCGTATTGCCTCTTCTGTCTTCTTGCGCTCGGTGATGTCTTGACCCATTCCTACAATTCTCACCGGTTTGCCTGATTCATCAAAGTTAATTTCACCCCGTGAGTGCATTATACGCTCGGTCCCATCTTTTCTGACGACTCTGAATTCCATCTCATAAGGCTTGTTCTCACTTATCGCCTTCTGTACTGCTTGTGAAATCATCCCTCTGTCATCCGGATGCACAGTGCTTAGGAAAGTCTCGTGGCAGGGCGTTACTTCTCCAGGTTCAAATCCCAGAAGACGGTAAATCTGGTCGGACCATGTTTCCTCATTTGTGACCAGGTTCATCTCCCAGCTTCCAAGATTCGCAATTTTTTGGGACTCAACCAGGTTTCTTTCGCTTAATCGCAGTGATTCTAAAGCGAGATTACGCTGCTTAAGTGAAAGCCAAACCGGTCTTACGAACAACCCATACAATATTAGAGTACCGAGGGCTGTTAATAAGAGGGAATCTGCAAAAATCTCCCAGCCTCTGCTGAGAGGTATTATATGAAGCAGGGTCATAATGGCGGCTTCACAGAGGAAAATCGTTACCAGCATTTTGCTAAAGAGCAGGATCGTTTCTTTGTATTCACTCTTGGCTGTGGGTACCAATGCATCACTGTTTTTTCGCATGGATTTGTTATTATGTGAATGTGCTGTTTTAGGCTTTTCGATTGGCTTTTTTTCGTCTTCGGACATCAGCATGATTCAATCCCCGCAGAGACCAGTAGAATGATTTGAAAAGGTGATATTCTTGATTTTGAAGGATTATCCCTGTTCTTTGCTCTTTTAGTGGTCAGTTTTAGATATGTGCGCATCATCTCTCCTTAATTAAACGCAATCATAATAACCACCACACTCAGCTTCTACCTCTTGTTTCTAAACCGTGAACGCAACCAAATTAGGTTTGAGAACCCCCAAGGGATTTCAGATAATACCAAAGTTTGCTTCGGCAGGTTTCATCTTGTTTCTTTCTAAATGCATAATGTTTACCTGCATCTAACGGCTTATCGAGTAAAGGATAATCTGATTAAGCTACGATATAGATTCTTTTGTTGGGAGTCAAAAGAAAATATCTAATCTGGTGTTTTTTTTGCAGGGGAAATTTTTAAATAGGCGTCTATGCTTATGTTTTGAGAATTCTGCGCGGAGGTGATTTGTTGTTAAAATGAGTAATAATTCGGTATCGACAAGACTAAAGCTTCCGTGTGAGTGAGTTATTGAGATAACCACTTGTTAATTGCCGCGGCGGCCTGGCGCCCGCTGTTGATGGCGCGTACAACTAATGAGGCACCGGTGATAGTATCACCGGCAGCAAATATCCATGGCTGACTTGTCTGATAATTATTGACTGCTATATTACCACGGCTATCCAGGTTTAATCCCAGATTTTTTATCAAATCCTCATGGGTGACGTGCACAAATCCGAGAGCCAAAAGCGCAAGGTCAAACTTAAGGGTGAAATCAGTGTCCGGCAGCTCTTTCATTTTCCAGCCGTCGGGCTTGTTAATCCATTCCACCTGGCAGCCGTGCAGTTCTTCAGCAATGATTCCACCGCCTCCGGAAAACTTTTTGGTATATACGGACCATTGCCGTTCGCAACCTTCCTCATGAGAGGAAGATGTTCTCATAATACGCGGCCATTCTGGCCAGGGGGTATCGGGCGGTCTGCTGTCCGGAGGTTTGGGCAAAATTTCCAGTTGATATATTTTCCGTGCTCCCTGCCGGCGAGCGGTCCCCACGCAGTCGCTACCCGTATCTCCGCCGCCTATTACGATTACGACTTTGTCCTTAGCTGAAATAGTTCCATCTTTATTTATTGGTTCACCCGAGCAAATTTTGTTCTGCAGCCTCAGGTATTCCATTGCGTAAAAAATGTTTTCATATCCTCTGCCTGGTATATTAAGGTCGCGGGGTTGACCTGCTCCCATAGTAAGGCAGACACAATCGAACATCTTCTGTAAATAATGTGGAGAAATATCCTTGCCGACATTTACGTCCGTCTGGAACTCGACACCTTCGGCGATTAACTGCTCAAGCCGCCGGTCGATAATGTGTTTTTCGAGTTTAAAATCAGGAATACCGTAACGTAATATTCCTCCGATCTTCTGGTCTTTTTCAAAGACGACCACATCGTGTCCGGCCCGCGTTAGTTGCTGTGCGGCTGCAAGGCCCGCAGGTCCGGAGCCTATCACGGCAATACGTTTTCCAGTTTTATTCGAGGGCAGTATCGGTTTGATCCAGCCCCGCTCGAATCCTCGTTCAACTATTTGAAACTCAATGTGTCTTATTAAAACCGGCTCATCGTTGATAGAAAGCGTACAGGCTGTCTCACACGGAGCAGGACATACCCGGCCTGTAATCTCGGGGAAATTATTGGTTGAATGAAGCATCAGGCATGCTTCTTTCCAGCGATTCTTATATACCAACTCATTCATATCCGGTATGGAATTGTTAATCGGGCAGCCCGTCCCATGGCAAAATGGTATTCCGCAATCCATACACCTCGCCGCTTGCTGGAGAATTGCATCCGGACTGAGTGGCAGATTAAGCTCTTTGAAGTCCAGAATCCGCTCTTCAACAGGTCGATGTCCAGCCGGCTGGCGCGTATATTTTAAGAAACCTTTAGTCTCACCCATTAAAACACCTCCTCGGTAGCAGGTGTTGTTTCTGTGTGGCGTTGTTCGGCAGCTCTCATTTTTTCAAGGGCTTTCCGGTAATCAATCGGAACAACTTTCACGAATTTACCCACCATATTAGACCATGTATCTAAAATATATTGTGCACGCTTGCTTCCGGTCCATTTCAGATGTCTTTGAATCAAATCAAAGAGTAAATCTTTGTCGTTTGTCTGCCAGACGCTTTCCAGCTCAACCATGTCGAGATTGCAGAGTGTATCGAAGAGCTGCATCTCATCGAGAACGTACGCCGTTCCGCCGCTCATGCCGGCGGCGAAATTACAACCCGTTTTACCGAGTACAACAACGGTTCCGCCGGTCATATATTCGCACCCGTGGTCACCGAGTCCTTCGACAACCGCTATCGCTCCGCTATTGCGTACACAAAAACGTTCACCCGCCATTCCATTAATATAAACTTCCCCGCTTGTGGCGCCATAAAGCAGAGTATTACCGACAACAATATTTTCATGGGCAATAAATGGTGACTTGTCGGGAGTCTTAACAACAATGCGTCCTCCTGAAAGACCTTTGCCAAGATAGTCATTACTTTCGCCTATCAGCCTTAAAGTTATACCCGGAGCCAGGAACGCCCCGAAGCTCTGTCCGGCGGAACCTCTAAAAACAATCTCCAGAGTATTATCCTTCAGTCCCTGCGGACCGTATTTATTAACTATCTTATTGCTCAGAATAGTACCCACTGTTCGATTTGTGTTTCGAATCGGCAGTTCAAATTTGGTTCTTTCTTTCTTTTCGACAGCTAGTTTTGCTTTTTTTAGAATCTGCCAGTCTATATGGTCTTCGAGCTTGTTGAGTTGTTTTGAGCTTAGCCGTAATGCATTACCGTTGCTGACAGCGGGTTGATGGAAAATAGCCGAGTAATCCAGTCCTTTTGCTTTCCAGTGTTCAATTGCTTTGCGGATACCCAGGTGTTCGACTCTTCCGATCATGTCTTCGAATTTCTTAAAGCCAAGCTGTGCCATAATCTGCCGGGCCTCCTCGGCAATAAAAAACATAAACCGCTCAATATACTCAGGCTTGCCGGCAAAGCGTTTTCTAAGTTCGGGATCCTGGGTGCCGATTCCAAATGTGCATGCGCCTTTGTGACATTTTCGCAGCATTGTACAGCCAAGTGAGACCAAAGCTGTCGTGGCGAAACCAAACTGCTCTGCGCCTAATAATGCTGCCACTACAACGTCCCTGCCTGTTTTCAATTGACCGTCGGTCTGAAGTCTTATTCTGTCCCGCAGGCCGTTCAACACAAGTACCTGCTGAGTTTCGGCAAGACCGAGTTCCCAGGGGCAGCCGGTATGCTTAATCGAAGAAAGCGGACTTGCGCCGGTACCGCCGTCATGACCGCTGATAAGAACCTCATCGGCGTTGGCTTTGGCAACACCCGCTGCGATAGTGCCCACGCCGACCTCGGCAACCAGTTTCACTGATACTTTGACTCCGGGATTACTGCACTTAAGGTCGTAGATGAGCTGTGCAAGGTCCTCAATAGAATATATATCGTGATGAGGGGGTGGAGATATCAGTGTTACGCCCGGCGTTGAATACCGCATATCGGCGATTTCTTTTGTTACCTTGTGCCCCGGTAATTGTCCACCTTCACCCGGCTTTGCTCCCTGAGCAATCTTGATTTGCAGTTCTTTAGCGTTGGCGAGGTAGTTTATTGTAACGCCGAACCTTCCGCTGGCTACCTGTTTGATGGCACAGTTTTTCGAATCACCATTGGGCTCCGGGGTATATCTCGAAGGTTCCTCTCCTCCTTCTCCGGTGTTGCTCATCCCGCCAAGGCGGTTCATAGCTATAGCCATGCACTCGTGAGCTTCTTTACTTATGGAACCGTGACTCATCGCGCCGGTACAGAATCTCTTGACTATTTCATCGGCAGGTTCCACTTCATCAATTGAAACAGACTGAGACGGAATAAACTCGAACAACCCGCGCAGTGTGCAGAGTTTTCTGGACTGATTGTTTACGGCATGTGCATAATCATTATAGGCTTTCGAATCGTTATATTTCACTGCATACTGTAATTTTGATATTGTTGTCGGATTCCAGAGATGCTGTTCGCCGTTAAGTCTGAAATGATATTCACCGCCGAAGTCCAGTTCGAGCGCCCCGGGGGGACGCTGCTCAAATGCCGACTTATGGCGGAAGATTGCTTCCTGTGCGACTTCCTGTAGCCCGATTCCACCGATTCTTGAGCTTGTACCGGTAAAATATTCATCTATAAATCCGTGATTTAATCCAATTGCTTCAAACAACTGGGCACCTGTATAGCTGCGAAGGGTCGAAATGCCCATTTTGCTCATCGTTTTCAGGATGCCCTTTTTAATTGCAGCAATATAGTTATCTGCTATCTGTATTGGTTCCATAGAGGCCGGCAATTCTCCCTGCTTTTGCAACTGGTTCAGTATTTCAAACGCCATATATGGATTGAACGCATTGGCGCCGAAGCCGCACAAAAGGCAAAAGTGCATAACCTCTCTCGGTTCGCCGCTCTCAATAATCAAACCGGCCTGGCAGCGCTTTCCGCTTTTCAGAAGGCTATGGTGAACTGCCGCTGTAGCCAGCAGTGACGGAATAGGTGCTTTGGTTTCAGAAATATTACGGTCGCTTATGATAATTAATGAGGCCCCTTCGTTGATTGCCGTATCAGCAGCTTCAATCAACTCATTCAGTCCGCGACTGAGACTGCCTGCCGGATCAGAAGCGTCGGCCTCAAAAACAGACGAAATCGTAGCAACCTTAAAGTCATCCCGACTGACAGAACGCAGCCGTTCAATGTCCTCGCTGGTCAGAACTGGGTGCGGCAGCTTAAGCTGCCTGCAATGCTGCGGAGTTTCGGCCAAAAGATTTCGCTTTTTACCGGTAAACACCATCAGGCTCATAACCAGCCCTTCGCGAAGAGGATCAATCGCCGGATTTGTCACCTGTGCGAAGAGCTGTTTGAAGTAATTGAATAACAGCTTCGGTTTATCGGAAAGCACCGCAAGAGGAGTATCATTACCCATAGAACCCACAGGTTCCTGGCCATTGGCGGCCATTGGCGTCAAAATCATCTGAAGCCCTTCTCTTGTATAACCGAATACCCGCATCCTTTGGGCTATAGTTCTCGGATTACTTTTTACAAGCCTGGGTGTATCAAATAAACCCCGTAGCTCAATCCTGTTTTCTTCAAGCCACCTGCGGTATGGTTTTTGACGGGCAATCTTGCTTTTTACTTCATTATCCGAAATTTCACGTCCTTCCACTGTGTCAACCAAAAACATGTGCCCGGGTCTAAGCCTTCCTTTTTTACGGATTTTTTCCGGTGGAAATTCCACAACTCCGGCTTCGCTGGCAATAATCGCCAGTCCGTCTGTTGTAACCAGGTAGCGGCAAGGTCTCAAACCATTACGGTCCAGCATCCCGCCGATGATTCTTCCGTCGGTAAATACCATCGCCGCAGGGCCATCCCATGGCTCAATTATTGAAGAGTGATATTCATAGAAAGCGCGTTTATCGGTGCTGATATGATACTTCGGCCCAAAAGCCTCCGGAATCATCATCATCATCGAATGGGGCATGCTCCGGCCGGAACGAACAAGAAGCTCAAGAGCACTGTCAAAGCAGGCTGAGTCACTGTCTTCGGATTTCAAAACCGGAAGCAAATCGCTAATGTTATCAGCGAATACCTCACTGGACATTTGTACCTCACGTGCTTTCATCCAGTTGCGATTCCCGCTGAGTGTGTTTATCTCGCCGTTATGAGCTATGCAGCGAAAAGGTTGAGCAAGCTGCCAGTTCGGAAATGTATTTGTGCTGTAACGTTGATGGACTATTGCAAGAGCGGATTTTAAACTCTTCTCGGCAAGGTCCGGATAGTACGCGAACAACTGCCAGGCCATAAACATACCTTTATAGCAGATGGTTCTGCAGGAAAGCGAGGATACATAAAAATCCCGACCATTATCGCCAAGTTTTTCTTTTACCAGTCTTTCCGCTCGTTTGCGTGCGAGATACAGACACCGTTCCAGGTCTTCACTCTTAAGACCGGCGCCATCTACAAAAATCTGTTTAACTGAAGGCTCAGCATCTAATGCGATTTGACCGAGGCAGTCGTTGGAAGTTGGCACATGACGCCACCCAAGTAGTTTCAAACCATAATGCTCAACTGAGGTCTCTAATATGCTTTCACATTGTTTTCTCAGTTTGGCGTCTTTGGAGCCAAACACCATACCTGCGCCGTATTCTGAGATTGGAGGCAGTGAAAAGCCCAGCTTTTCACATTCGGCGGCAAAAAACTCATGAGGAATCTGAAAGAGAATTCCGGCACCATCGCCGGTTATCTCATCTGCACCCGCTGCTCCACGATGATGAAGATTGATGAGAATCTCTTTGCCATGTTCGATAATCGAATGCTCCCGCTTGCCGGAAATATTTACGACGGCACCAATACCGCAGGCATCGTGCTCACGACGGACCTCATATAAACCCTGATTTTTTAATTGTTTTGCCATCTAAAATCCGTATCCGGCTATATGTCTTTTTCGATAAATTGGAATTGCTATCGAGCAAGACTTTACTAATATAAATTATTTGAATGTTTCGAGAACGTTCTCTTATGCTATACTGCGTTTTTTTGAACTTTGTGCTGAGATTTCTCTAATAAACACTATTAGCCTTGGTTATACGTAATGTACATCATATTTAAAAATATATGATAGGCAAGGCTTGCTCATTTGAACCACCCGTTAGAAACACGGACAGTTTTGAGCAAGCCTTGACCCTTGACTCAGTTCCAACTGTTATGTTTTATATTTTAATTATCTTACTTTAGAAACAGCATCTCGGCATAGGTCGGCAGCGGCCAAATTTCAGCATCAACAATCACTTCCAGTTGGTCTGCCGCTCGTCTAACTTGAGACATTGATTCGATAACAACCTCCCTATAGTATTCGGCCTGTTTGGAAACATCATCTATTTCGCCTGCTTTGCTGGTATCTGTTTCAAGTTTTTTCACACCCTCGTCCAAAGAGCTAATCAGACCGCAAAGCTTCTCGAGCATCGCTTTCTGGGTGTCGGCAGAGACACCGACCGAACTGATAGATTCCACCGCTCCGGCTAAACGGGAAGAATATTCCACGCAGGCGGGAAGAATCTGCCTTTTGACCATATTCAACATTGTCAAAGCCTCAATATTGATTTGCATACTGTAGGCTTCTAATAAAATCTCCGTTCGCGCCTGAAGTTCGGCTTTAGTCAGTACATTTTGCCTCTCAAAAACACCGACGTTTTCTTCGTCCATTATGGTATTGAGCGAGTCAACCGTAGAGCAGATATTCGGCAATTTTCTCTTTTCGGCCTCTTTCACCCATTCGTCCGTATAGTTATCACCATTATAGATCACATCGGAGTGTTCATTGGCAATTCTCTTAAGAATACTCTGTGCACAGGTAGTAACATCTTCGGCCTTTTCCAGCTCATCGGCAATTTCTGTCAGAACATCAGCGACGATTGTATTGAGCACAAAAGTCGGGCCAGAGGTTGATTGTGTTGAACCGACCATGCGAAACTCAAATTTATTGCCTGTAAAAGCGAAAGGTGAGGTCCGGTTACGGTCGGTACAATCTTTCGGCAGAGGCGGCAGGCTTGATATGCCCAGCTTGAGCTGGCCACCCTGTTTCGATGTCTTTGCCCCCTCGGCTGCGAGCTGTTCAAAAATGTCGGTTAACTGGTCACCGAGGAAAATCGACACTATCGCCGGCGGTGCTTCATTGGCGCCAAGCCGGTGTTCATTGCCGGCGTTGGCGACACTGGCTCGCAACAGCTTGGCATACTTGTCAACCGCCCTGACAACAGCACAGAGCATAACTAAAAATACCATGTTATCGTGCGGTGTTTCACCTGGATTAAGCAGGTTTATTCCATCATCTGTTACCAGGGACCAGTTATTGTGCTTGCCCGAACCGTTGACGCCGACAAATGGCTTTTCGTGAAGCAGGCAGACGAAGCCATGACGGGCAGCAACTTTTTGCAGCGTCTCCATTGTTAACTGATTATGGTCGGTAGCGACATTAACCGTCGCAAACACCGGAGCTAACTCATACTGTCCAGGTGCAACTTCGTTATGTTGCGTCTTTGAGGAAACGCCGAGCTTCCACAGTTCAATATTTACCTCGTGCATAAATGACGCCACTCTTTCGTGGAGAGTGCCAAAATAATGGTCATCCATCTCCTGGCCTCTTGGTGAGGAGGCACCCAAAAGAGTTCGTCCAGTCAGAACAAGATCCAGACGTTTCTCATAGAACGAGCGGTCCACAAGAAAATACTCCTGCTCCGGGCCAAGTGTTGCCAGTACATGCTGAGAAGTTTTATTGCCGAGAGCGCGAAGAACCCGCATTGCCTGTTTATTCAGAGATTCCATCGACCGCAGCATAGGGGTCTTCTTATCCAGAGCCTGGCCGGTGTACGAGCAAAATGCACTCGGAATATACAAAGTGACATTCTCGCCGTCCTCTTTGATGAAAACAGGCGAGGTGCAGTCCCACGCGGTATAGCCGCGGGCCTCGAATGTCGCCCGCAGCCCGCCCGAAGGGAATGAAGAGGCATCAGGCTCTCCCTGGCAAAGCTCTTTGCCGCTGAACTCCATCATAGTCCTGCCGTCGGACGTTGGGGAAATAAACGAATCGTGTTTTTCTGCCGTAAGACCGGTCATAGGCTGGAACCAGTGGCAAAAATGCGTGGCTCCTTTTTCTATAGCCCAGTCTTTCATCGCGTTGGCGATTACATTCGCCAGCACAGGGTCGAGGGGATCGTATCCCTGGATCGTTTTTCTTAATGAATTGTAAACCTCCTCCGGTAAGCGCTCACGCATGACAGAGTCATTAAAAACATTGGAACCAAAGATCTCTGTTACTGATTCACAACATTTATTCATTATGTGTCTCCTTATTTGTTTAACACACCGTTTCTGAAATATTTACTACGAGTTAAGTTCGATACTTAACCAATCGCTTCTTGACCTCTTTGGCCTGTACGAATGCGTATGCACTCGCAAAGATCCAATACAAATATTTTACCATCGCCGATATTTCCTGTTTTCGCACCTTCGATAATTGCCTCTATTGTCTTCTCCACAAAGTCCTGGTTTACGGCTATTTCGATTCTGACCTTCTTAAGCAGATTCACTTCGAATTTAATACCACGGTAGCTTTCTTCGTATCCATGCTGTTCGCCGCAGCCCAGGGCATTCGTCACAGAAACCTTACACACTTTTGCCTTGTACAGGGCATTTTTAACATCCTGCAGTTTATG
>JAVVFI010000088.1:0-15241 GCA_032250555.1 Sedimentisphaerales bacterium | reverse complement strand
GCCACGATTTATGGCGGAGGTATTTCAGGCCTCTGCAATATGCTCCAGACCATCAATGCCCGGATTGAAAAAGACCCCAATGCCACGCTGAAAGCTCCGGAAGCCGAGTACGTAAATCTTATTCTAAGAGCGGCCTGGCGATACGGCAAAGCAAACTATGGCGACGATCCTAAAAAATGGCACGAGACAGGCAAGGCCAGACTTCTCGAAACAAAACTTCCATACTTTTCAACACTGGATGGCTTTGGCTCCCTCGATCAGGAGAAAGATATCACATTCCCCGCTCTAAGCTGTATCGAGGGCGGAACTATTCTTTCTCAGCGGGCGCAATCCTATACGCAATATGTAACATTGAATGATGCGGATGATTCTATGGCACTGCTGCCTGTCGGACAGTCTGAGCAGCCTGACAGCTCATATAGATTAAGCGGTTATGACCTTTGGAGCAAAAGCAAACTGCGCCCGGCCCCGCTGTCACGAGAGAAAGTGGAAAAGTTCGTGAAATCAAGGAAAAGTCTATAACCTGTATAGACTAATCTTAGCGAACTTGAATATTTACTTTACCAATTGCCGCTGGCAACCTTCTGTTGAAACTGGCCCTGTTTGCCAACGCAAAGCACCCGGCCATCGGCCAGACTCAAAATCACCCGGCCATTTCTATCAACAGCCATGCCCCATGGCACTGGAGCAGATGGAAGCCTATGACTCCAGAGTGGTTCGCCGTTGCTGAGATCGATCGCGATCACTTGCGATTTGCCCGCTACCACAACGGTGTTTTTTGTCACCGCAACAGCTATACTCTCAGAACAGGCATGCTGCCAAAGAGGTTTCTCACTAACCTTGAATTCTCCCCAGGCTTGCGTTATATGTCTCGGGATTTTTTCATCCGTTACGCACCGGCTCAATACACCCTTGTCCAGCGGCTCATAACACATCAGCTTGTTGTTGTCGATCCAGACTATGTCGCGCCGACCGGTTGAAGCATGAAGAAGCTTCTTCGTAACCGTATGGTCATATACCGGGATATCAGGGCGCGTATAGAAGGGTTTTCCGCAGGCAACAACTCTATCGCCTACAAGGAAAAGCTCCCAGCCACGCGGAGTGGTTGATTCTGTATTGGCCAGAGGGGCGGCATCATTGAGACACCTTCCATTATGAATATCATAGACCGCAGGTGAAACGGCATTCCCGCCGGCAAGATAGAGCTTATCATCGTTGAGCAGCAGATGCCCCTGAACACTAACGCCACAATTTGCGTCCGCATCCAAATGTCCGGATGTATCGTTACACCATCGAACATTTCCGGTCGCCGGATCAAGAGCATAAACATAGGTCCCATCATAGTTCACAAGACCGGCAGCAAAATAGGCGGTTCCATCCTCCACAAGAACACCGCTCGCCACCGGCCAGGTTGAGAGTATCTTGCCGTAAACCGGGATATTGCGCTCGGCAGGTGCCGCCCGGAAACGCCAAAGCCGCCGGCCTGTAGCTGCCTCAAAGCAGTACACCCAGCCGTCACCCGAACCGACCAGAACCCGCCCCTCCCAGATAGTCGGTGCAATACGAATCTCACCACCGGTGAAAGCCTTCCATTGCTCACGCCCTGTGTCACTGTCAAGTGCCCGAACAATTCCATCTGAGCCGGCAAGTATAACAAGACCTCCGGCCGTCACAGGAGCTGTAAGACGAACACCACTCACACCAGAAGACTCTGTCAGCCAAAGCCGGCTGCTGCTCTCAGGAATGACCGCCCTGCTCGTCGCGGTTCGCTGGTTGTTCGCCCTGAATGTGGGCCAATCGGCATCAGATACGCTCAGGCTCTGTTCTGGTGTAATTTTGCCGGATCCCTTCTTAAACCGACTCGACTTGGATCTTTTTGGAGTAAAATCGAAGCCGCCGGCAGAACCAACGCAGGTAAAACCATTCAGAGTAAGCTGACAGTCACAGGCAAAAGGCCACCAGTAAAGAAGACCGTTGGCTACCGTCACTCCATCGTGACAGGGAGGACGCATAGGTGACAGCCATCGCGGACGCTCACTGGCCAGATCGAAACGAACAGAGCCACCCATAGCTCGGAATAGGATACTGTCCGAAGTAGCTGTCGGGCGGGTACACGCCCGCCGACCCGTTGGAAGCTCCGCAAGGACCTCCCCTGTTAATGGGTTAAACTTTTTGCTGAAGTTATTACCCCACGGACCACTGATTGCATACAAGGCCTCGGGATAAATGACTAATTGAAAGTTGTCATATGGGTGCTGCCATAGTATCCGGCCATCTTCGGTGGAAACGGCCAGAAGTTTTCCCAACTGCGGACCGGCGAAATACAGAACGCTGTCACTGCATTTCAAATAGACCGTCGTCCGCCAGTTCGTTTGCCAGCTCTGACGAGGAAGATATTCACCCAGTGTTTCGAATAACTCCGGTGAGTTGTCCTTTGTCTTGCGCCATAGAACCTTTCCCGTTTTTGAATCGAGGCAGGTCAAATAAGTCCCAAACTTAAAGGCAAAAATACGCCCGTTCTTCATACAGACGGCTCGGCCGTCCATAGGCTCATCTTCGTGGTAGTGCCATAAAACTTTCTTGGTATCAGGATTGATGGCTAATATATTACGGCCAAATCCCCAGGGCTGTTCAGGCTGGTTGTAACCTTTTGATATACCCGTCCAGGGCCAACCGTGGGCTTCACGTTTCCACCGCATCGTTTCGTCCTTCTGCTCGGCCTCTCCAAGCAAAGCATAGAGAACACCATTTTCCAGTGCCATCCACTTCCAGAACGTCCCCCCCGCCATGCTCACCGGCGGAATGATCTCGCTTTTTATCTTTCCCGTGACGGTATCGATAAGTTTGCAGGACTTGTCGTCACCTAAGAAGAGCGTTTCTGGTGTAGCGACCATCGTATTTCGATGAACCATCAAGCCTTCAGGTAGAGGGCTTTTCCAGAGTATCGTACCGTTGAATGCGTTGAACGCAACAAGCGTGTTCAACAAATCTTCTTCACGCTCGTGCCATGCCACATGACCGAAGGCTTTGAACAACCGGCCGCCGGCAGTCACGGCTAACTGCGGCGCAGGACCATAACGAGGATCAGCGAGAAACTGCGTCATATAAGGCGCACGGATAAGGCTGTCCTGCGAAAGCGGATTGTTGTCCGGGCCATGATAAGGATGGCTCCAGTCATCCACTCCTTCCGGAAACGGTTTACTTAGAACTTTCCGCCCTATTAATGCTTTTCCTTCCGGCCGAAGCACCCGTAACACCTCTTCCCGGGAAACACGCCTTGCCCTGCCCACTGCAACAACGGCATCGGCGATATTGTCGGCCAGATTTAATTTCTTCAGCGACCCCTTACCCACAAAGATGCGTGTGCCATAGAAACCCGCGTCGTTGGCTATCTCGCGCACTTTTTCCACATTTTTCGCCAGCGGTAGCTGCATATATATCAGCAGCTCGCTTTTACGCACCAGCTCCAGCGCAATTTCACAGTCCGAGTCACCAAGCAGCACACAAATTCCTCGATCAACCCCAATGTGTTTGAGAACCGGGTTTTGCTGATTAGCCGCAAAGGCCAGGGAAGTAACGACCAGCACGCTGATAATTGCTGTCAAGAAGCATCGCTTCATTTTTCTTCCTCCCAAAAAAGATATTAGCCGTGATTTCCTGATAACATAGATCCGATATAACCAAGAACCTTCTGGAACTTTAAATTACCAAATTCTTCTAAAAACTACAACCGCTTTTGGGTCATAACCTGTAAACATCCGTCCGGCGATCAACAATATGCCCGCTCTTGTCCGCCAGGGCTTTGGAAAGATCGATCTCAGTAATAGTATATGACTGATTTTTGTCTTTATTATTACACACAATCTCGCCTTTGGGGCCGGTAATAAGCGATTGGCCCGGATGGGTAAAAATTACGAAAATCCCGTTTTCATAAGCTCTTGTTCTCATCATACAGAGGTTCAAGTCCCCGTGCATTCCATAAGTCGGATTGAAAATCACCCTTGCTCCCTTAAGTGTAAGCGTTCGTGTTGTTTCCGGCCAGCGACGGTCCGCGCAGATCATTACGCCGAACAGCCCGAAATCAGACTCATATACATTAAGGTGCTGACCCGGTAAATACTTGTAATCATGCGTCTGAAGATGAAGCTTATCATACATTCCAACCAGCCCGCCGGTGCGATTGTATATCAATGCGGTATTATATACCCCATCAGTAACCTTACGCATACAACCATAAATTACCCAGCTCTTATTTCGTCTTGCCCAGTTCGAGACGATCTGTGTGTACCTTGAAGTCAGAGGATTAATTGCATACTTGACCACATCGCCTTTTGTTACAGATTTCTCCGTCGAAACATACCCATCCAGAAAACCCTCCGGGGTCACCACAACATCCACATCATGATTTTTTTCAATATCCGAAAGTATATTCATCAGGCTCGCATGGTTCGCCTTCAAATTACCTTTTTCCGGATAAACTTTTACCTGTGCCACGCGGATTTTTGATATTACTTTTTTCTCCAGGGCTTTGGCATCCGAGTTTCCTTTGTTAGTCCCAGCCAATACCTGAGAGACACCGATGCCGGCAATACCGGCGGCCTTAAGAAATTCTCTTCTGGTTTGTCTTAACATGACTGTCCGCCTTCCTCTTAATCTATCCTGCCCATTTAGATATGTTCATCCTCAATGCTATGTACATTATATTCTATAATACCCTAATCCGTCACTCGACTCAAAACTATTTTGCTGTTTGCAGCAACAGGTAATTTCAGGTAATATAGAGCTTGCTAAGCCCGGAAAGAATGTTATGGATGAAAGATATCTCACAGGTATTGATGGTAAGAGGAACAACTCATGAAACATCATACGAAATCGACAAGCTTAACCGCCATATTACTAATACTGGTCACGTTGGCTCTGACCTGTCCGCTCCAGGCTGATGAGCCCTTCGACTACTTTGACAACTCTTGGACTGTCATAGGGCTTAAAGATTATGCACACGGAACACGCATTACCCCGGACAATCAGCTCATGGTTCATGACAGCAGCAAAAAACCTTCAAGAGTCGTATTGCGGTTCGGGCAGCAACTGACTCCACTAAACCGCCAACATACAAAGAAGCTAATGAACGGATGGCTGCCGATTGTTTTAATCACCGCCGAAGATGGCCGTGTAATATACGAGTTTACTCTTTGGGCAACACCATTACCCTCGGTAAAAAATTGGAAAAAGGCATTCGAATGGCCTATTGAAGGAGAGAATTATCTGAACTGGATATTGGTCAAAGTCACCAATGCAAACTCAACAACAGCACAGGCAAAGCTAAAGGCCGAACGAAATGGACCTTCCATCTCCGAGGACAATACTTTCACATGGTCTTTGGCAGCCGATGAAAGTGCCGAGGCTGTGATATCGATTCCATTTTCTCCTCTCAAAGAAAAAACAGATTTCACCAGACAAGCAGCTAAACTCTGGCTTAACCGGACGGTAAAATACTGGCAAAGCATCATGGCAAAAGCCGCACAAATCAGTGTCCCTTGCGAGAAAGCGACAGAAGCTCTCCTGGCTTCACATATGTATCAGTTAATCTCAAATGACCATGGTGAGGTACATCCGGGGGAAGGATTTTATGACGAATTCTACATCCGCGATGGTGCGTACCAGATAATGGAATTTGAAGAAGCCGGCATGAAAGATGCCGCACAAAAAGCAATGGAAAGTTTCCTGACTCACCAAAGACCCGATGGACGTTTCGAGTCACAGAAAAACCAGTTCGACGCTAACGGCCAGGCATGTTGGGCACTTTGGCAGTTTTATAAAATCACCGGCGACCAACAGTGGCTAAAAAAAGTATATCCTCAAATGCGCCGAGCAGCGGACTGGATGTTGGAGACCAAACGCCAGGTACCTCCTGATTCGCCATTTTCCGGAGTGCTCCCTAACGCTCCTGCAGATGGTGAGTATTTATGGGATGGAAAATATCATATTGTCGGTTATGACTTTTGGAACCTGCGGGCTTTATTATGTACCGCTAATGCGGCACAGGTTCTGGGTAAAACAGACGAGGCCAAAGAGTTGTTACAGGAAGCTGATTTGTACCGCGCCGCCATCAATAAGGCCTGGGAAAATACCGGCCTCGATTATTTCCCACCTGCCTGGGAAAAAACAGGCACCCACTGGGGAAACACTGAAACACTATGGCCCACCGAGCTTTTTGAGCTGCACGACCCGCGAGTCACCGCATTAATCGAACAGGTACGGCAAAGCCACGGCGGCGGCTTTATCGAGGGTACTATTCAGTGGCTTGGCCATCCGGATGCCATACATCCCTATATGTCTTCTTACACTACCATGGCATCCCTCATAAGAGGAGAGCACGAGCAGGTTATCGAAGACTTCTATTGGTATCTTCTGCACTCAACCTCAACACACGCTTTCCCGGAAGGCATTTATTACAAAAAACGCATCGCGTGGAACGATACCATCCCTCACACTCTGGGAGCTTCCAATTATGCAATTTTGCTTCGTCACATGCTCATCCATGAGCGCGGCAATGAGCTGCACCTGTTAAAGGCCATACCCGACTGGTGGCTGGCTGAAGGTAAAGAAATTCGCATTAAGCGAGCACCCACCCACTTCGGACCGATGAATTTAATAGTTACCGGCACAAAAAAAGGTCTGCGGGTGAAATTTACTCCGCCCCGACGACAGCCGCCAAAGCAAATTTTTCTTCATCTGCCCCAGTCACGCAAACTGATTAAGCCGCTAAAAGGCGTTGAAGTCATCCACAGACCTCAGCAGAAGACACGCTGGGACTTCCCAAAAGTTGTGAAGCAGTATTCGCAACAGCTCAGTGCTGAGCAGGTAAAGATAAAATTTGACCTGAAGCTCAATCCTGATATATACACAAAATCATATTATAAAAAACCTCCGCAGTTTGCTGTCTGGCTTCAGGAAGTACCTAAAGGAACAATACACACCGTCTGGGTGACATCTAAAACAGGTATAGGTGACTGGGGGAAAAATGTAGTTCGCACCGTTTCTCTGCCGCTTTGGGTAAGTCGATGGAATCTTGTAACAAAGAGCCGAAGTTACCCCACACCGGAAAAACCGGTAATAAATGCTCTGACTGGTGCAACGCCCAAATTAGATTTTACAGTCGAAACCAAAGTTCCCGCTAAAAAACTCTGGAATTACTTCATCGAGGTGAATGTTTCAGGAGACTATAACGATGCTTTCCCGGTTACACAAAAAGACGGGAAACGAGACCGGCAGGGAAATGGTCAGCCTTCTATTATTTACAGGGGTGTAATTACTTCATCACTCGGCCTACAAAGCAGTCCTAAATTGATAGGCAGAACAGATCAACTTCAAGATGTTAAATATATCATTAACGACCTGGAAGGAATTACCACCGCTAAAGATTTATTTTCAAAAATCGAAGTATCTTGTGAGCCGTCAAAATAGGAAATACAACCGTTGCGTGCGCAATCTATTGAGTGTTTTTCTTACTGCTGAAGAAGCTGCTGTACCCCCCTACTTCCTCATCCTTACCGGTATCATCTGCCAGAAGCAACTTATAATTCTTTATGACTTTCTTATATGCATTGGCATGTTCTTCGATTATCTCAGGAAGATAACGTTTAAACCACGGAACTTCAAAGACACAGAAGTTGATACTTTCCGCCACAGGCAGCTTTTCTATATATTTGTCAACTTTAGCAGATTCATCAAGGCCGGCTATCCGCGTCGGCCTGCCGTGTCCGTAAACATCCATTTTCGTAAAAAGCGGATGCATGTGCAGGGGTTTATTACAGCCGGGATTGCAGATAGCTCCTTCCCCGCGCACCGCTTCGCTGAACCTCGACAATGAAAGACCTCCCAGTTCCTCACCAATATACCTGAAATGCGGATAATACCAGCCGCCCTTGGTACTGTTGCTGCCCTTTTGCGGACGGATTGGCTTGATTCCCGCACTATCATCGAGCTGGTCACAAAAGTAGTTCATCGCCTTGTCAATTTCCTTCATCTGCTTCGGATACAGTTCCAACTGCACAAGTCCGAAAGCGGAGCTTAACTGGTGTATCCGATGCTTATACCCCCCGCTGGGCAGTCCGGCAAAAGGTTTAAGCTCTTCTAATGTAATTTCATTATGTCGTATGTAATGGCCGAACAAAATAGCGCGTTCATAGACTTTCCGGTCATCAGTAAATAATATTCCTCCTTCACCGATGGCTAAAGATTTGCCGGTCATCAGGGAAAAAGCCGAGGCATCCCCAAAGGTACCAATTTCTTTGCCCTTATATAAAGCACCGTGCGCATGTGAACAGTCTTCGAGAATTTTAATGTTGTGCTTTTCAGAAATTTTAATAATGGCATCCATATCAGCCGGCATGCCGGCATAATGCACTACTATAACGGCTTTTGTTCTGGGAGTAATTCGATGTTCAATATCTTTGGGATCAATGCAGATAGTCTCAGGATCAACATCCGCAAATACAGGTGTTGCGCCGAGATTATAGGTCGGGGTGACAGTGGCCCAGTAAGTGAGACTCGGCACGATGACCTCGTCACCAACCCCGATACCCATACCATACAAAGCTCCCAGAATCGCAGCTGTTCCATTATGATACGCAAGGCCGTACTCTCGACCAAGCAATTGAGCATACTTTTTCTCAAATTCCTTCGTTAATTCAAAACCGGACATCTTCCCGGCCCGCAGCACTTCCAAAACAGCCTGCTCATGCCGCTCAGTGACAACGGGCCATTTGAACATGTCCTCCTGCTGTGATGTCACCGCCCTTTCACCGCCAAACAGTGCTAATTCGTTTTTTATCTGTCCATCTTGGCCCATATCAGCCTGCTCTCCTTTATTGTCTTGCCAGCTCAAGTGCCCTGGTCGTGATGTAGTACTTTGCTATCATATTGGAGACTTCCCAGTCCGGCAGCTTCCCCTGTTCAAGATATTGCAGATATTTTTCTGTAACGATTCTAAAGTGTGCTTCGTGCCCGATCCGATGCTCATCAGGTATAACCACCTGCCAGGAATTTGCCAGTCGTTTTAGCTCCAAACCGGGGTATTTACTTTGCAGTCCGGCCACAGCCCTTTTGAGAGAAGCCGCCAATAGCACACCGCTTGTCCCTGGAGCAGGCTCAACATAAAGCTCCGGCCGGTAGTTCTCTTCTTTACCCTGACGAATGATAACGTTGGCTTTGGTACCTCTGAACAACGAATGATGCGTGTCCCCACCGCCCTCCGGTGCCTGGAAATTCCAGCTCACAGCCAGCTTCATAAATACGTCTTTCATTTCAAAAACAATTTCTCCGTTCGAATAATAGGGCAAAACACCTTCGCTATTTAATTTATCTTTGAGATATTCCGGAAAATAGCTTGCTCTCGTCACCTTTTCATATTGCTCTCGTGTAAGCATTGTCGGCCAGCGCCTTGCTCGTTCCACCGTAACATCTTTTTGGTAATCGATTGCCTCTTCGGAAAAACACGTCCACATCATTAAATCTATCAGATGAGTTGTTACATCCACCAGTCCTTCCCCCTGCTGGGTACTGTCAAAATACCATGTAGGCCGTTTAATAGGAGTGCCTGAAACGTACTTGAAAAAATGGTGGACACTTTCCTTAACGACCGCCGGCTCATCAACCGAGCCTTTCTTCAGTTCACCGAATACGCTTTTATTGAGCACAAACACCTTCTGCAAAATGCAGAGCACATTAAAACGCTCGGTCATAATATCATATAGCAGTACACCGTTTTGCTTCGCCGTATCAAAGGCCTGCTCCAGAAGCCGAAAACCGTCCGCATCGATGCACATCGGCTTGTCAGAAAAAACATTCAAACCGGCATCGACAGCCGCTTTGATGTACATGGTTTTTTTCTGATTGTTCCCGGACATTACAACAACATTGCCGGGCTTCTCAATGAGCATCTTTTCGAGGTAATCGTCTCCGATATAAACTTTTTCTTCCCAGCTTGTCGGCTCTTCAGAACGGCTGTTAAAATCCTCAATGCGCTTTAGATACTCCTCCACCTCACCACCGGCCGGGGCATAGACATAGACCTCCGGGGCAACCTGATCGTACATACTTTTTTGCACGAGTGCCGCATGATAATGACCTGGATTCAGAACCATCAATTTAACTTTGCCGTCATCCGCATCCCTTCCTTCCTGTACGGCACAGGAAAAAAACGCTGTCAACAGGCAAATAGATATAACAGATAAAACGATATTTCTTACCATAAACGAACTCCTTTAATATTAGGCAATGAAAAAGCTAACCAATTATCCAGTATACCGCGCCAATCAACAAACCCACACCCGCCCAGGCGACGAGAAAACCACCAACGCCGATTATAGTAGGTTTGGGTATCTCGAAATCAGGATGACTAATAAGAACATTTCGCGGTGCCGCCTCCACACCAGCCGGTAGTGTAAACGGCGTTGTCTCCGGCTCATCCGGGCCAATAGGCGTCCGCAAACAAGCATAAAATCGTTCCAGGTTTTCCGCCGGTGCTCTCTTCGTAAACAAGCTGACCAAAATCATAACAATAAAGCCCGCACTTAAATAAATAATCATTTGCCAGGGAACAGAGAGTTTGCCCTCCCATAACAAAAAGGCCGGAAGCTTATCAGCAAAATTTGCATTGAAATCCCAGCCGATACCAAGAGGTTCTGTGCTGGTGAAAAGAAATACCCCCAAACTGGTCAAGGTTGCAGCCCAGGCGGCGGCTGCAGTTGCTCGCCGCCAGTAAAGCCCGACCCAGAATGCTATTCCCATTAGAGCCGATACCATCCAGTAGAATTCCAGGCCCTTCACGACGCTTTCCAAATTGAAGGCGACAAAAATGCCCAAAACCACGACAAGCGCCGATGCGATACGGCCGACAAGAGTGTAGTGTCTATCCGCTTTATCCACCACGAAAAATTTCTTGTAGATGTTTTCAGTAAACAACGCTGAAGCAACCACCATCAGCGAATCGCAGGTGCTCATAACAGATGCTAACATACCTGCAATAAACAATCCAATCAAGCCTGGGGAAATCTCCGGCAGCAGGTCACGCGCCATGGTACCATAAGCCAAATCAGGATCTGTTAGCTTCGCGTACATCACCACCGCACACAATCCCGTCAGCATCCAGGCTATCGTACATATCCGCTTTCCGAATATCCCCACAGTAACGCCCATCCTTCCCTCCATCTCCGTTTTGCCTGCCGCACAGTTTGCCATGGTCTCAGGCATTGTCACCCAACCTACAAGAGCGTTAAAAGCAATAATGATTATATAAAAGAGAGTAATCTCTCCCGGAGAAACAAGCGAAAGCATACCGGGATCGGAAATCGATTCCCGCAGACCGCTCATACCGCCGACTTTACTCAATGCGAACGGCAGTATTATAAAAGACAGAACAACAGTTAAAAGTCCCTGGACAAGGTTGGTTGCAATAGCCGCACTAAGCCCCCCGGCAACACCATAAACGACAAACATAACTGTCATCGCGATAATAGCAAGCTTCGAGCTTATCGCACCGCCTGAGACAGCCTCGACCATCGCCCCTGAGCCTTTTAACATCACTCCAATGGCAACCAGAAGCGGAAATATTCCCATCACGGCATATAGACCGCTGACACTGCGCCCGTACCGAACCTCGAAATAATCACCCGTCGTCAGCGCACGCATTCGCCGGAAAAAAGGAGCAATCAGCCAGAAAAACGGTGTCACAAAAAGCCACAGCCACTGGTACCAGATACCAGATGCGCCAGAACTATAAGTCTTGGAAGCAACGCTGACCGCCTGGTCGGAATGGGTCCCCGAGCCGAACATAAAGAACGCCATCATTATTTTTCCGAACTTTCGATCACCGATGAAAAAAGAAGCGGTACTGCGGACCTTTTTAACCGCCCAGAGACCGATGAAAGTGATACCTACAAGATAAGCAATAATAACCAACCAGTCAAAAGCTTCAATCCCTAACATATACACCTCATGTCATTTACTTTTCAACTTCTGTTCAGACAATAACAATTTTCACATGCCTATATGATTATAGAAAAGCCAACAAGATATCCGGCATAAAAAATGACAAAGTTGCTCGACCCTGTGGGACATCAGTTTACGATGAACATTATAATGTTAGTCTGGAGTTGCGGTAGTGAAAAAAACGATAAAAAAGAATCCATGGTCCCTATACAGGCTTTGAAAATTTGCCCACACACTGATAATATGATATAATATCGACAACAGTTTACTTAATTTCTTTAGAAAGGAGCAGTGAAATGGTGATGACAAAAATCCGTCGTTTCTTTTGCTTATCGATATGTTTGCTTACCCTCACGGTTTTTGTTGATGGTTTTGCCGCCTCGGCATACGCACAGGAAAACCTTAAAGCGGGAATTGCATCAACTGTCATAACGCCGGACCAGCCGATGTGGATGTCCGGTTACGCCGCAAGAACAAAACCGTCAGAGGGAAAAGTCCATGACCTGCGCGCAAAGGCCTTGGCACTGGAAGACAACCAGGGCACACGTTTCCTAATTGTCACTGTCGATTTATTAGGTATCCCCCGCCCATCACGTGACTGGCTGGAAAAACGAGCCAACCAACGTTACAAACTCCCCCCGGCCTCGCTGCTCCTCAACGCCTCCCATACTCATTGCGGCCCGGTCCTCGAAGAAGCCAAGGATTCTATCTATGGAAATACTTTTTATGGTCTGTCACCGGAGCAGCTTCAGGAAAATCGCGAGTATGTAAAAGCCTTGCAGCGAAAATTACTGCGATTAATCGGTCAGGCAATAGAGAATCTCGCCCCCGCGCGTCTGTCATATACCCACGCCCGCGCCGGCTTTGCTATGAACAGAAGATTACCTACTGAACGTGGTTATCAAAACCACCCATATCCCGACGGCCCTGTTGACCACGATGTTCCCGTTCTTCGCGTCGATACCCCGGATGGCAAATTACAAGCCGTAGTTTTCGGATACGCATGCCATAACACTACACTTAGTTTCTACGAATTCTGTGGCGACTACGCCGGTTTCGCTCAATTATATCTGGAAGAGGCGCACCCCGACGTAACAGCAATGTTCGTCGCCGGATGCGGCGCCGACCAAAACCCATACCCCCGCCGCACTCTGGATATGGCAAAGCAGCATGGTCGCGCATTGGCCAATGGAGTCGAAACAGCACTGCTCTCAAAAGCCTCACCAATCCGCGGCCCGATTCAGTCAGCCATCGAAACAGTCACTCTCGATTTTGCCGAACCGCCCAGCCTCACACAGCTTACCCAACAGGCTAAGTCCACTAACAAGTATGAACGCTGGCATGCAGAAGTATTACTAAAGGAACTCCAGCAAAACGGAAATATTCGCACAACATATCCCTATCTGGTACAGGTTGTTCAATTCGGCGGCGATTTGACGATGATAGCGCTTGCCGGCGAAGTGGTCGTTGACTATTCGCTTCGCTTCAAAGCAGAACTGCCCGGCTCGAACGTCTGGGTCGCCGGCTACTCCAACGACGTCTTCGGTTACCTGCCGTCACTCCGCGTTTTGAAAGAGGGCGGATACGAAGGCGGTGGTGCTATGCTGTACACCGACCTGCCCGGGCCTTTCGCTCCATCGGTTGAGAAGCTGGTCGTAGATAAGGTACACAGTTTGGTCGAAAAAGTACGGACACCGAAGAGCAACTAAAACTCGAGAGCTTCAATTTGCATCAAGCTCTCGATATCTCTTCGATCATCCCTTCCGGAACGCTCGCCGCATGGACATGAGGAAAACCGCTTTGATCCGAATTAAATATCACCCAATTCAGGTCCGGCGTAAGATATGCATGAGGATGCGTATTCTGGGCGCTGCTTCTCGACGCTTTCGATTCACAAACGACCGCTGTCCTGCCGCTCTCGATTGACCCGATCACCACTTTAGAAGTCCCATGCCAGTCATCGCAGCAGAAAAACCTCCCGCATCGAGAAACACCAACATGATTAAACTTATATCCTTTGGCCGCCACCCTTGCGGCTTCTCCCGCACGCACAGCCAATAGGTTCCCCTTATCCGGCTCATAATCATCCTTGGCCATAACCGTAAGCAGTATCTCGCCAGTCTCGCCGATCCACGCTTCATGACCGGTAGCCGCCGTAGTATAGGGCTTACCCACCTGCAGCTCGGTTCGCTCACCCCCCGGTACCGAGAGCAGATAGAGCGTGGCCCCTTCCGGGCCAACCAATTGAATCCGCTTACCCTCAGGCGTATATTTCCCCCCGCGGTTGTGCTGAATCATCAATTCTCTGCCCCCGCCAAGCCTGAATTGAGGATGAGGATTAAGAATAAACGGGTCCCGATCAATAATCGTCATAGTGTCTTCTTGAAGGTCAATCAGAAGAATGCCGAACATCCTATAATCACTGCCTAATCTTTTGCCGCATGCATAGTAACGACCATCAGTCGAGACGGTACCAAAGCTGATGATGTCTCTTTCGTCTTCTATTTGATAAATTTTCTCACGCATCCCATTCGACAGGTTCGCCCGCATGAGGTCCAGCTTCCCGCCTTCGTTCTGTTTGAGATAGTAAAACAAGCCCCCACTTGAAATCGCAGAGCCCGTCATCCCAATAGTCACATCAAGCCGGTATTGTTTCCACGTCCCCAGCTCCACTGCCATCAGCTCGATTCTATTCCTGCCCGATAGCTTCGGATTGTGCCTTTCATAAACAAAGAACCTGTCATCACCGCTGCAGTATGGAATCTCGCAGTAAATATTCGATTGCCTGAATTCCTTCGTTGTAACCTGCCATATCTCGGACCCCGTTGCTTGTTGCCCTAAGCAGATGGCGCCATGAACCGAAACACGACGCCCCGAGTTCGGTTCTGCCTGCTCTTCTCCGAATGCACATTTAGCAGCAGCCAGCCCGCAGGCCGCCCGCCCGCTAATCGTCATAAAATCACGACGGGAAATCTTCTTGTTTTGATGAGACATCGGACTACCCGTTTTATCTTATACCATTAATAAGGTTCAGAGCTTCACTTACCATAATCTCCCCGGCCCCTTTTGCCAGTCTGGTCGCGGATGTCGGCTCATACCCCCCTTCATCGTATGCAGGCTTAGGACACACATAACCGATTGAGTCATTAGAAATCGAGATAACAAAAAGCTTTTCCACCCCGGCCCTTCTTTTTATCTCCATCCCAACCTCCACTAACACCTCTCCCGGCAGCCCCAGAATATAAAC
>JAVVFI010000087.1:0-15246 GCA_032250555.1 Sedimentisphaerales bacterium | reverse complement strand
CTACCGCTCCGAATGGAAATGGCGAATCGCTTACTCGCATAGAGTCATCCGATTACGGTAATGATTCCGACAACTGGACCGCCTTTTCACCATCACCCGGAGCTACCACTCCATAAGCTTCTACGATAAACAGAAACGGGCGATTGTTTACGGAGATTTCTTGTAAAAACGCTTATTTTTGTGTATAAATGATATTTGGACGAAATTCTTCAGGCAGGTGATGTTTCCTAATCGGCAGCTTTGTTTTCCAAATTTCACCACAAACCGCATTTATAAGTTGTAAGAAGCTTTCTAAGGAAGGCCGGGAAAGTGAAAAAAACAATTTTCTTTAGCCTCATTTTACTATTGGCTATCGGAAATATACTACAAGCGGCAACTCGCCGAGGCAAACGGAGTGATATTAAGTTGCGGGACCAGTGAAAATGCTGTTGGTTACCAGCTTCTGTTTGGGCCGACAGCCCAGGATTTGAATTACCTTGCTTCTTAACTCCTGAACCGCCCCAAGAGGTAATTACGGAATTTCCATTTGAGACGACTTACTGGACAATCAGGGTTCACGATGAGTATGGCTCATCGGTATATGCCGACCCAATACGCATCAAATCCGGTAACGTTACGGCCCAGGTAATTGAAAATATTACTGTCGGTAGAAAATACAATACTATTCAGCGGGCCATTGATAATGCCGGGACGGGCGAAGAGATAGTTGTTGGCCCGGGAATTTATCAGTATTTCGAAGACATTGATTTCAAAGGCAAGGCTTTAACTCTCAGGTCAACCAACCCCGATGATCCTGTCGTCGTAGCGGCTACTGTTATCAACGGTACAGGTCACGGCCCGGTGGTCACTTTTTCTCACGCCGAAGACGCAAACAGTGTGCTTGCCGGTTTCACCATTACCGGAGGAAACGCCGGTATCTATTGCTCAGGCACTTCACCTTTAATTACCAGTTGTAACATTGTCGGTAACATAGGTGCCGGAATAGAGTTACACGATGGCAGCAATCCGGCAATTACCTACTGTGACATAGTTTCCAATACAGGTTCCGGTCTTGCAATGTTGGATATACTGGGCGGGCGAAATATAATCTACAACAAACCCGCAATCACCAACTGCCTCATTGCTGAAAACTAACAACACGGCATTTCCGGCGGCATTCCTACTATTACCAACTGTACAATTGTTGCAAACGGAAAGAGCGGCGTTTCCAGTTCTAAACCTGCCATTTCAAACTCAATAATCTATTACAACGCCCTTAACTCTGATCTTGTTCAGATAGAAAGCAATTCAACCGCCGCAATAACCTACACTGATGTCCAGGGTGGTTGGCCGGGGCAGGGTAATATTGACGCTGATCCCTTATTTGCCGATCCTGACAATAGCGACTATCATTTGAAATCGCAGGCGGGCCGGTGGGATTTGACCAGCCGGGATTGGTTAGCCGATGATGTCACAAGCCCCTGTATCGATGCCGGCGCCCCGGGTACTCTGATTCACTTAGAGCCGTTACCAAATGGCGGCATAATTAATATGGGGGCCTATGGCGGGACATTCCGGGCGAGTAAGTCTCCTGGCAATGCTGAATAATATATAGCATTTGCTTGCATAGATAAGTAAAATACCTCGTTAGATGAAAGCTATAAAAATCGCAATGTGCCAGATATTCTCACTTGATGGCGACCGCAGTGGCAATTTTGTGCGAATTGAAAATGCCGTTGGCCAGGCCAAAGAAGCCGGAGCAGAGATTATCTGCTTCCCCGAAACAATAATCCTGGGCTGGATCAATTCTGATGCGCACAAAAGAGCATATTCGATTCCCGGAAAAGATTCTGCTCGTCTGTGCAAACTGGCTAAAGATTATCAAGCTTATCTTTGTGTTGGTTTGGCGGAAAAAGAGGCAAGCCGCTTATATGATTCGGTGTTGCTGATAGATGACAAGGGACAAATTCTTCTAATGCACCGCAAGATTAACTTACTGTCCGAATTGATGAATCCCCCTTACACTCCCGGCGAAAACGTCGAAGTGGTGGAAACCAAATTTGGAAAAATTGGCCTGTTGATTTGCGCCGATACTCATAAAGATGAAATACTGGATCGCATGGGGATGTTAAAGCCCGATTTACTGCTCATTCCATACGGATATGCGGCCGAGGAGAACCAGTGGCCCGCTCACGGCAAAGAGCTTGAAAAAGTAGTAAAGAGAACAGCTAAAAAGACTGGGGCACCTGTCGTTGCGACCAATCTGGTAGGCGAGATAACAAAAGGGCCCTGGAAAGGCCGGATATATGGCGGCCAAAGCATAGCTGTTGATAAAACCGGCAAGACAATTTCAATAGCTAAAGACCGCGACCGGGATATAAATATCTTTCAAATAAATACCGGCAGGTAGTTTAACTAAACTCTTGTTTTAGAGATAAATTTATTCCAAAGCAGCCGCATGGCGTCTTGCCTTCGGGTCACCTGCCGCATATATCATTCCGGTACTCTGGTCTAAATAAATCATGACCGGATGTG
Source organism: Sedimentisphaerales bacterium (assembly GCA_032250555.1). Lineage (GTDB taxonomy): Bacteria > Planctomycetota > Phycisphaerae > Sedimentisphaerales > Anaerobacaceae > NIOZ-UU13. Next base: position 12,732 of record JAVVFI010000087.1, on the reverse strand, counting down.
CAACCGGACCTGAAGTCGTTTTAATTTTATGTCCCCGCTCGGCCAGTTCCTTCCTTATGCTTTCTTTGATATCTTCATTCACAGTAAGGCTTGCCAATGTCCCAAGGGTTTTTCTGCGGTCTGGATTAGGATTGAAAGAGTCCTGTTGATGCCCTGTATTGAAGCGGGGCGCCGTAACAGCATCCTTGGGCATCATGCCAAACTCAAGATGATTGAGGAGACAATTAAGAGTGGTCTGGTCCTGCAAATCACCGCCTGCGACACTGATGGCAATCACTGCTTTGCCGTCTTTAAGCACTATTGTTGGTGTTAATGTAATGCGGGGGCGTTTACCCGGCTCGATACGATTAGGATGTCCCTTAGTGGTATTCAGACTCCGAAGCCTGTTGCCGTGTGCTACTCCCAGCTCTTCGCATACGGCATAAGGACGATTGCCGCTTGGTGTGGCCGCCACAAAATTTCCCCAGCGGTCGGCAGTAACGCATGTCGTAGTGCCTCCCGGGCCGGGCCGGTACGTTCCCGGTCCCTTGACGGCTTTCATATTTACAGGATCGCCCGGACGCACCTCTGCAGAAGCTCTGTTCATATCGATTAAAGGCCGGCGGAGCTTTGTATATTCGTCACTAAGAAGCGCCTCTATTGGCACATCTGCAAAAAGTGGATCTCCATAATACTCATCACGGTCTGCAAAGCCTAACTTCAACGCTTCGCTTAGGACGTGAATATAATCTGCAGAAAGATGCCCCATGTTTTTCAAAGGGAAGCCTTCCAGAAGCCGCAGCGTTTGACACAAATATGGCCCCTGCGTCCATGTATCGCATTTGCAAACCGTATAACCTCGATAATCGATCTTGATAGGATCTTCCACACGAGTGACATGTCTGGCAAGGTCCCTCTTACGGAGGAATCCACCGTTCTTTTTATAAAAGTCAACTAATGCGTCTGCTATATCTCCCTTGTAGAAACGGTCTCTCGCTGCCTGCAATTTCTTTTTCCGATTCCCGCTTGTCTTTTTTTCCGTTTCAACAAGCTTGCGGAAAGTGACTGCCAGATTTGCATACCAGTCTTTACCACCGGAATCAAGCAGTGCGAGCGATGGCGCCACCACTTGTTCGAAGCCCATCGTTCCATATAGCTTGACCGTCGTAATACAAAGACTAAGGGCCCCGGGCACAGGTGCAGCCTTTAAGCTCCCGTCGGCTGGAATATCATTCTCGTAATACCATTCAATCGCTTTTTTATTGAGCGGCGCTCCGCCCAATCCACATAGAACTTTCACCTCTTTTTTGCGCGCATCATAAATAATAAGCGGTATTTCAGCGCCGATTGCAAAAGAACCGTAATCTGTTATGCTCAGTGCAAGGAGTGTCGCCGCCGCTGCGTCGGCTGCGTTGCCCCCTTGTTCGAGCATGGAAATGCCCGCTGCCACGGCGTCTTTCCCGCCTGCTGCTACGGCACCGCCTTTTCCTGATGAATTCCAGCCAATTTCGGCTGCGGCTAAAGATTCGGACATGATAAATGTCACTAACAATATCGTTACCAGGAATTTAATTCTTTTCATGAGATATACCTCCAGTTATTGCATTACGTTTAAGGGCAGTCATATTTTAACAAATCTATTTCGGATTGCAAGCTGTGTAACCGGTTCCGGCAGGCCGATGTATTGTAATATTTTGTTTTGAGTCAGAGATGAACCTTGACCGTTAGATACTATTGATGTGTGCCGTTCTTAACATCCGGTTCTTCTGCATTTTCGAGATGCTGGCGATAAAATACTTTCTTTCCATCGCTGTTGACCTGGACCAGTCTGATAGTTACTCCATTGTCGTCAGCCTCCGGCCATTGCCGGCAGTGCCATGTTTCATCCGTTGTCCTGACATGGTAGAGCGTCGTGAATAAACCTGTCCATATTGCTGAATGCCAGTTTTGATGAATATGTCCTGCATAATTTGAGTCAACGTATTCTCTGTAGTCGTAAAGAAAGCCTTTTATCCTCTTCATTTCATCCTGCGAGAAAAGAAACTGGTCGGCTGACGCAAATCCTGTCCGGAACATCCCGATATGGGTAATAATGACAATGCTCTCCTTCCTGGCCTTCGGACAGGTTTCAATATCGTTCCTGAACCATGGCCAGCTTCCACCTGCAAAATCATGAAGCTCTCCCCCTTCATCGCCTCGTTTCCTTGAGTTAAAATCACAGCTTATGAAATGACAACCTTTGTAATCGAAGGAAAAATTTTGAAGATATTTTCCATCAACAGGAGTTGGTGCCTTCCGCCAACGCCCGAGAACGCCGCTAAGATACTGATATTGATTCTTAAACGTGTATGCGAATTCTTTCTCGCATCTGCGCTGAATCTCGTTGTCACCTATTATGGGAAGATAAGGAAGGCCGGCTTGATTTAAACGGTCAAGTATTGTTCGGGCGGTCCCCAGGTTCCTGTCCGATCTATAACCGCCCCATGCAATGTCTCCCACAACAAACACCAACTCTATGCCCTTATTGTCTTTGTTTCTGATTATCCACTCAACAGCGCTTATCAATTTGACTTTGTTGTCCACGTTCCCATCGATATGCGGGTCAGCTATGATTGCAAATGAAAAAGTCTCACCGTATCCGGCAGAAGTTGTCAGGATAACCAGAGCCGATAGCGTTAATACGGACCAGGTTAAAAATAGTTTTTTTATTCTATTGAGCATATTTCTAAAAATGATTATTGTCAGGATTTCTTATTTGCCCCCGAGTTTATACTACAATACAAAAATCATCTTAAAAATGCAAGCTCTCCGTTATTGTAGGAAATTTATGAGTGACAATCCCGGTGAACGTTTGAGCGCCAAAGAAACTGCTGCATGTGAGATTCTAAAGGCAGTTCGTGAGAATGTTGATTATCCGATCGACCAGTACCACATGATGCTTTTCATCTTCAGCGATTTTGCTGAAGCAGTTATGTACACTCTGATCGGCCAGGCTCGGATTCTCTGAGGCCTTGAGATAGAACTCATGAGCATCTTGTTCGATTGATTTCATCGTCTCGAACTCACTCAGTGTTTTTTGCTTGGTCATATCATCCATCATTTTGGCCCAGTTTCGATTGTAGATTTCTGATAATTTTTCTATGCCGTTCTGTGTCATCCAGCAAAGTGGTCAGATATTTCTGAATTTCTTCGAAAATATCATCTTTGAGATCGACCGGCCAGTTTTCACGGTCCAAATAGTCCCGGTAAACGCTGTGTGCGATCTCATCTTCCATATCAAGAGCCGACAGAAGCAGTCCCTGCACTGTTTTAGGCTCTTTTTTGGCTTTTCTTGTTTCTGTTTTCTGCATTTTGTACGCCTTTATGCAAATACTTGTATATTTCAAACGTACATCGGCATGATTTGACCGGAACTTAACAAGCTCAAAAGGTGTTCTCCTGCGATAACAACCGATAAATAGCCCTTATACGGAGCCACATTTGTAGGGCACGTCCTGAGACAATCCGAAAAAATTAATCCCCATAAAGCTTTGTCTCAGGTAAAGTTAGACGCGAAGTCTAATGGAATGTCGCTAACTGGCACTCCCCCAAAAGAAAAAAAAATGGGCCGGGCTGGATTCGAACCAGCGTAAGCTTACGCTAACGGGTTTACAGCCCGTCCCCTTTAGCCTCTCGGGCACCGACCCATTTCATACTGATATACTCAGTATAGTAGAACGAAAAATTAAAAACTATCAAGAGCAAATTGTCAACAGTTTAATCCAGTTCCATAGGAAAATAGTTCTTAGCGTTATTAAAACAGATATCCTCGACTATTTTTCCAATCAGGTCCGAATCATCCGGCAGCAGGCCTGTTTCGACGTCGTTGCCGAGTATATTGCATAGTATTCTACGGAAATATTCGTGCCTGGGAAAGGAGAGAAAACTTCGCGAATCGGTCAACATACCCACGAATCGGCTCAGCAGACTCATATTCGACAGTACGTTCATTTGCTCGGTCATTCCATCAATTTGGTCGAGAAACCACCACGCTGAGCCGTATTGCATTTTTCCCGGCACTGAGCCGTCCTGAAAATTGCCGATCATAGTCGCACACAATGCGTTATCTTTAGGGTTGAGGTTGTAGAGAATCGTTTTGGGAAGTTTTTTGCTCTTATCCAGCCGATCAAGGAATTTTGAAAGCGGCCGGGCAATCTCCAAATCACCTATAGAATCACATCCTATGTCCCGGCCCAGGGTGTTGAACATTCGAGTACTGTTATTTCTAAGCGCACCTAAGTGAAGCTGTTGGACCCACCCGGACTCGTAGTCCATCAGGGCTGATTCAACCATCATCGCTGATTTGAATTTGAGACACTGCGATAAATCTAAATCTTTGCCGGACCTTAGCCTGGAAAAGATCTTTTCGATTTCTTTTTCGGTATAATCCTCAGCATAAGCGGTATCTAAGCCGTGGTCCGAAAGCCGACATCCGTTTTCATGGAAATAAGCATGGCGTTCCCAGATTGCATTAATATATGATTGGAAATTGTTTATTTCCATATTACAAACTTCTTCGAGCTTGTCGATAAATACGTTCATGGCCGTAACGTCTTCAACGATCATCGTTTGATCCGGCCGAAAGGCGGTATGAACTTTGATGTCAAAATGGGTGCATCTGATTTTCTTATGATGCTCCAATGAATCAAGAGGCCCCTCAGTTGTGCAAACTAACTTAACATTGGCTTTACGCATTATGTTGCGCACGCTGAATTCCGGCGTTCTTAACATCTCGCTGCACGTCTCATATATTTCCCTGGCGGTCTCCGGGCCTAATAGCATGTCTTTTATGCCGAAAGTGTTTTTCAACTCCAGGGCAGTCCAGTGATAGAGCGGATTCCGAATACAATATGGGACGGTTTGCGCCCATTTTTCAAACTTTTCATAATCATCTGCATTACCGGTGACATATTTCTCATTGATTCCATTAGTTCTCATTGCCCGCCATTTGTAATGGTCGCCGTAAAGCCAGGCCTGCGTGAGGTTTCCAAAACGATGGTCACAGGCTATTTGGCAGGCCGCCAGGTGACTGTGATAGTCATAGATAGGCATCTTCTCTGCGTGTTCGTGATAGAGATTCCTGGCGGTTTTGGTTTGCAGCAGGAAATCTTCTGTAATAAATTCCTTGGCCATTTGTTATCCTCGTATCTTTTAATGATTCCTCAAGATTAACTATTCTTGTTTCCGTCATATTGGTCGGGTGGTCTCTTAATCTTAGGTTTCTTAAATTTCGCCATTTGCTGTGCCCAATCGGAGATTTCGGTCTTGGTTTTTGTAAGACGCTGAGATTCTTTTTTTTGAGGCTGTTGTTTCTCTTCCTCAATCATCTTCCTGTCCCATAACCAATATGCTGCCCATCCGATTAGCAACACCGGTATCGCGATTATCATAAAAATTTTATACATTGAATATTCCCTTCATATTAACCGATTATCTTCATAATTCCGGCCAAATTTGGCATTATCTGAAATAATACCCTAATCGCTCAGCAAGGTCAACATTGAGTATAGGTGGCCATTTTGATTCTCTCGCCGAAAATGAGCCTTGTTTCAAGGTTTGACCACCCCTTACAAAATATTTTTAAAATATTTCAATTTTTTAATCAATATTTAATCATCGAGAAACGCCTTTATTTAAAGAAGACTTGTGTTCGTTAGTGACTATGTGAATGCCAATGCTGTTCTATAAATAGATAATTTTTGGAAATATAGGTGCGGAGCATGCCGAGGGCACGGAAAAATGGACTTTCCGGGCCTTCGGTAGCCTTTTTTGAGGGGTAATTTCTATGCATAGCGATCATGACATTTTTATTCAGGGAATTCAACAGAAGAAAAAACTCAGATTAACCTTTTTGAGTGAGAAAAATCCTAAGAACCTCCCCAGGCAATGTGCCCCATTGCATTATAGTAAGGGGCGCATTGAAGGTGATAACCTGGATTGTTATTATTTCTGGGATTTAGAGGCCGCACAGGGCAGCCATTTCCTGGCTTTACTGCCGTCTCAAATCTCCAGGATGGAGTTGTCCGAGGGGACATTTAAAATAGGAGATTTCAGCGACTTCAGACGAACAACAGACGATTTAGCAAAAAGCTCTGTCACTTAGACCAAAACCGAAGCTGAGCCAACGTATTCCATTGAGTTTTTGCGTTATACAGTATATGTCGAAGCTGCGGTATCTCCTCCTCGTCCCGTCCAGTTCGTGTGGAAAAATTCACCTCGAGGCTGATCAACACGTTCATAGGTATGGGCGCCGAAATAATCACGCTGGGCCTGCAAAAGATTGGCTGGCAGTCGATCGTGACGGTAGCCGTCATAAAAGGCCAGGGCCGAACTCGTAGTTGGTATCGGAATACCCATCTGTACTGCTGTGGTAACCACGTTTCGCCAGGCTGGCTGTGCTTTTTCGACCGCATCCTTAAAGAACGGATCCAGCAGCAGATTGGTCAAATCGGGCTTCTTATCGAAGGCCTCCTTGATTTTACCTAAAAAGGCTGAACGGATTATGCAGCCGCCTCGCCACATCAGGGCGATTCCGCCGTAGTTTAAGTTCCAGTTGTGTTCTGCCGCCGCGGCGCGCATAAGCTGGTAGCCCTGAGCGTAACTGACGATTTTCGATGCGTAAAGGGCCTGGCGCAGGTCGTTTACGAAGGCCTTTTTATCACCGCTGAATTTCTGCTTCGGACCTGAGAGGACTTTGGATGCCGCAACTCGCTCTTCTTTCAGCGCCGACAAGCAGCGGGCAAAGACAGCCTCGCCGATGAGCGTGAGGGGCTGTCCGAGATTCAACGCTTCAATGGCTGTCCATTTTCCTGTCCCCTTCTGACCGGCGGTGTCCAGGATAAGGTCGATAACCTCATTGCCGTCCTCGTCCTTATAGCCGAGAATGTCTCGCGTTATTTCGATAAGATATGAGTCTAATTCACCCTTGTTCCACTCGGTAAAAGACTCGTGCATTTCCTGATTGGTTAATCCGAGGCCTTCTTTCATCATCTGGTAGGTCTCGCATATCATTTGCATATCGCCGTACTCTATGCCGTTGTGCACCATTTTTACGAAATGTCCGGCACCGTTCTCCCCGACCCAGTCGCAGCAGGGCTCGCCGTCTTCGGTCTGTGCGCACACCGCCTGGAATATGGGCTTGATGTGTTCCCATGCCGGTGGTGAACCGCCTGGCATAATTGATGGGCCTAACAGTGCACCTTCTTCACCGCCTGAAACACCCGTGCCGATATAGAGCTTACCCTTGCTCTCAACATACTCTGTTCGTCGGATAGTATCGGGAAAGTGCGAGTTACCGCCGTCAATTATGATATCACCGTCTTCAAGATGCGGCAGCACCATATCGATAAATGAATCGACCGCCGCGCCGGCTTTTACCATTAACATGACTTTGCGGGGGCTTTTTAAGTTCTTGGCAAGCTCTTCGATAGAATGACAGCCGATGATATTCTTGCCCTTTGCCCGGCCGTTGATAAAGTTGTCAACTTTAGATACCGTACGATTAAAGCAAGCCACTGTAAAGCCCTTGCTTTCCATATTCAGAATCAGGTTCTCACCCATTACCGCCAGGCCGATAAGGCCGATGTCTGCTTTTGCCATTTTTTGTATTTCTCCTTAATAAAATTAGGAATAGCTCTAAAATATTACATACTATCTGTTAGTAATTAAATAATGTATTTTGCTGATTTAATGGAGAAATGCAACTATTATCTTGGTCATTTAACAAACTAATCTGTATAGGGGAATTATTTGGTGGTATTATCGGATTAGATAATTTATTATGGGATTTGGCTTGACATCGTGAGGATTATCATTATTTTGTGCAAGCTGTAACTCGAATCTTTTATTGTAGTCTTTGTCAAAGGGAATTTCATGGAGAATCGTTCGTATCAGATCTACTGCGCAGGGCCTTTGTTCAATCCAAAAGAACGTGAAGAGATGGAGATCATTGCTGTTGCTCTTGAGTCTTCTGGTTATTCCGTTTTTCTTCCTCAGAGAGATGGTATAGAATTTGCCAGACTTTTACCGGTTCTTCTAGAACGAGATTTTTCAATTGGAATTGCCCAACAAATGCTCAATAAGGCGATATTTTGCTTGGATGTTTTTCAAGTTATGAATAGTCACGGATTATTACTCAACATGAATGGCCGAGTCCCGGATGAAGGAGCAATGGTTGAAGCAGGAATAGCATGGGCACATAATAAAGTACTGGTCGTCTTTAGAAATGATGACAGATCGTTGATAGAGGGTAATTGTAATCCATTGGTTCTGGGACTTTCAGACTTCGAATCTGTGAGTAAATATGAAGATATACCTTTGGTTTTTGATAATAAGTTTTCGGATTTAGCGGAGGAATCGACTTTCTTTCAGAATACGCGTTTTGAGACAGTTAAACAAAATGGGAAGGAAATCAGTAATTACTTGGAATCGAAGAAATCCGCAAGAGATATTACTGAATTACTTATTGATCTTTTTGGCGAGATAATATGTCGAAGTACAGAAGAAGGAAAAGAGAAATTTACCAGAATGAGTTCGCAACTTTAGAAACTCGTGGTAGGAAAAGGCCTCAGGGAGAGGATAAGTTTAGGACCGAATTTCAGCGTGATGTACATCGGATTATTTATTCCCAGTCTTTTCGTAGATCAAGGCATAAAACACAAGTTTTTTATTTTCCACAGAATGATCATGTCAGTACAAGAATGGATCACGTAAGATTTGTTGCTTCTGCCGCTCGGACCGTAGCACGTTGTTTAGGATTGAATGAGGACCTTGCCGAAGCTATAGGATTAGCGCATGACATTGGACATCCTCCTTTTGGTCATCAGGGCGAGGAATTTCTTAGGGAGATATTTGGCAAGCATAAAGTACTCAAAGCTCTGATGCCAAAGTTTTCTCACGAGGTTTATGGTCTTCGTGTTGTTGATTATATTGCGAAACGAGACAGGGAAAGACCAGGTCTCAATCTCACTTGGGAGGTTCGAGATGGTATAATCTCACATTGTGGAGAGGATTACAAGGCATGTAAACTAAATATGGGTGATAAAGAAAAAGATCTTGATAATATTAAGAATAGAGAGGAAGCTGGTTCACCTGCCACTTTAGAAGGCTGCATTGTTCGCCTAATCGATAAAATTGCTTATGCAGGTAAAGACGTAGAAGATGCGATTGAAGCTAAAATACTAAAGGGAGAGCAGGTTCCTGACAAATTTAAAGAAAAACTTGGTACAACCAATGGTCAGATTATTGGGACTTTTATAGAAGATATGATTGGTCAAAGTGATGACAAGGATTATATCGCAATTTCTACTGAACTGGGTGAATTGCTCCAGGAATTAATAAAATTCAATATAAAGCATATTTACAATAGCCCCGCAGCAAAAGAATACAAGGCTCAAGCTGGAAAGACCATAAAGTACCTCTTTGACGATCTATTATTGGAGATCACGAGAACTGATAGATTTAAGAAAGTCAAGTATTCTGATCCCAAGAAGAATGGGTCTGTCCCAAAAGTATATGAAGTTTTCCAGGACTTCGTGACAAAAGATATGAAAGAAGTTTATTCTGATAAAGATCCTAACGAATTAATTGTGTTAGACTTCATCGCTGGTATGACAGATAGTTTCGCGATCAGGTCAGTTTCTGAAATTTTTATTCCGAGGAGGACGGTTTGACTAAAAAACAGTGATAAAGGGCAATATCGGATAGAACTATTCCTCTTTATTCTTTGGGTATAGTTGGTATATATCCGTTGGACAATCTGTGCAGCACTTCGCCGGCGTGCTGAACAACCAGAATTCCCTGATCTTCTTTATTTTCGTAGTCGGCGATATTAACCTCATCAGGATTCATATAACCGAGATTTACTTTATCACACCGCTTTTTATCGATACTCGTTGCAAGTACCACATTAACCCGCGGCTTTTCAACGCCGTCGATGAAAGTCCCGATTCCCTTAACGTGGGTGGAGTGGGCTATAATCCCTCTGGGAACACCTTCGAACTGCTCCATGCGTTTGAGAAAATAGTCGCGGGTATGATAACCGATTTTATCTAACCATTTGCCGTGGGTATAGGATATCTCCGTAATATGCGGTGCGTAAATAATCAGCGTTGCCCCGTCGGCTAAAATCGGTTCTAGTTTATACATTACCTTGCCCGCCGTCCAGATATCGTCATACATTTCCGGAGCGAGCCCGAGAATCGTATTATATGATTTGTCCATATACGTGATATGTACCTGCTCGGATAGGTCTGCGGCCTTTTCCCATGCCTCGGCAGTCTCACCGATAAAAATGCCTTTAAGCTCCTCTTCGAGCGCCACGATAGCGAACAGCTTGTGCGGTATCGTTAAAAAAGAAGCGGCTTTTTCAACAACCTGCCTTGTCGGTGTCCATTTGTTCCCGTTGATAACAGGATTTGTTATCACGCCGCCCAGCCAGTGGAAAAAATGAATAATATCATCGCCCGCGATTCCGGGGAAAATATACTTATGCCCGCCGGAGAATCCCACAACCTCATGAGGAAATACCGGCCCTAAGATAAAAAATTCATCGTATTCTAAAATCTTTTTATTAATGGCTACGTCAACTTCTTCGCTAAACAAACCACCGCTTATTTCCTCGATTTCGTCCGCCGAAATCCGCCCGATAGAGGTGAAAGTCTCGGCTTTTTCCCATTCGTGGTTGAAAAACTTCACTGATGCGTATTTACTGCTGCGCTGCTCTGCTGTCATGCAAAGCCTCATGCAGATTTGTTCTTCGCTCAAAGGCTGATGCGTTCCAAGTGCGACCAGGCAATCTACTGCCTTTGCCTTATTCTCCAGACAATCGTACATTAGCTTAAATATTTCGCCTATAGGCCCCGAACGGGTATTGTCGGGAATTATCATCAGAATCCGTTTTCCGGTGTAGTCGTTTTGCGCAAAGAACTCCCCAACTGCCTCGCCGGCCTGGCTATTATCAACAGAACCATCTTTATTTTGTCGTTCAATTATCATTTGTCATCCTGTATATTGTCGTTCAAGTGGAAAAACTCAGATAACACATTATATACACCACCCTCTTTATTGCAATATCCAATATGTTTTTAAGCCTTTCCCTGATGGTATTTCAGACGAATATTCATCAAATTTTCGCCCTGTTGTCTATTCTTGATATTTGGTTTTTCATAAATCAGGACGGCTTGCGCAGAAGCCTAATGTCAGCCCGCCATCGACAGTTATACTCGCCCCGGTCAGGTAGTCGCACTTGTTCGAGCTAAGGAAAGTAACCAGATGAGCAATTTCTTCAGTTGTGCCGATTCTGCGGGCTGGTATTGAAATCAGAAATTTTTCCTGTCTGTCCGTCGGAGTCAGTTCAGTAGCGATAGCTCCTGCCGCAATGGAATTAACCTGAATATTAAACTCCGCCAATTCAAGCGCAAGAGACTTTGTCAGTGTCTCCAGCGCGCCCTTTGCGGAACTGTAATGGGCATAGTTCCGCCGGGCATCATAGGCATGAACAGAACTGATATTAATAATCTTCCCACCGGCTTTGTTAGCACGCATCAATCTGCCTGCCTGCTGAGCACATAAAAAAGGCGCCTTAAGATTAACCGAAAGCACTCTATCCCAGTCCTCTTGTTTAAGTTCCAGAACAGGACTTGGATTCTGTGTGGCCGCGTTATTGACGAGGATATCCAGTCCGCCGAAAGTTTCCTTTATCTGCGAAAACATTGCCTCAATCTCTGTCGGCTTTGATAACTCCGCTGTAACCATTATCGCTTTCGGGCTTAGCTTTTTCACCTCTTCGAAAGAGCTGCTAAGGGCCTCAGACTCTCGTGAACCGTGAACAATTAATGTACATCCCTCGCGAGCCAGCTCATGAGCGATGGTCTTACCGATACCCCGGCTGGAACCTGTAACCAGTGCAATTTTACCCTTGAGTTCCATCTTGTATCTCCTTGGAAAAATGAATAGAACCGCCATGATCCATTATCTGATAACGAAGATTGTGCTTATCAGCCGTCCTTAGAAATTCGTTTATATCAGCGGTATTGATAACAAACATATCATAATGCATCGGAATTGTCAGCCCCGCCTTTATATCAAGAGCAAATCGAACCGCCTCCTCACAGGTGAAATTCCCTTCCAGGTCAAGCTCGTGCCTGAGCTCATCCCTGCCGTTAATGGGCACAAAAGCCAGGTCGATTTTGTGTTTTTGAAGACGTTCAACCTGACCGGAGTATGGAATAGTATCTCCCGCGTGGAACACCGTAATGCCCTCGATATTGATGACATAGCTAAGATAGGGATAGCCCTTATGGGGATGTTTATCGAATTCCTCATGTTTGGCTGGTACGGCATAAATATTTATTTCCTTAAGGCGAAGCTCATCATCGCCTTTCATCGTATGAATCCGCTCATCTTCGATTCCAAATCCCCGCATCGTCTCACGGGCACATTCCGGCACAACAAACTGAGCACCAGTTGACGCAGCGGCAATGATTGGAATCCCCTCAGGGTCGATATGATCGGCGTGGTCGTGTGTGCATAGCATGATATTAGCGTGATTCACATCTTCCGGTTTCATCGGTGCCGGCTTAATACGAATATGTTCGTTAGGTTTGCCTTTGGTTATTTTCTCAGCATAGCTGCTCAAATAAGGATCGATATATATAATTTGTCCGACCGACTTAAAGACAAATCCCTCCTGCCCTATCCACCAGATTTTGAGGC
>JAVVFI010000086.1:0-15306 GCA_032250555.1 Sedimentisphaerales bacterium | reverse complement strand
AGCCGGAGCCGATGCGAATGATACCAGTGATGCAAACAGTGTCAAATAAAAAAGAAAAACTAATAATTGGGCTTAAGAACGTTGAGCGAATTTACAAAGTCGGCGTGGAAAGCATCCATGCGCTTGACGGAATTAACCTGGAAATACATGAAAACGAATATGTTGCCGTGATGGGGCCATCAGGCTCAGGTAAGAGCACGCTGATGAATGTTTTAGGCTGTCTGGACAGGGCGACTTCAGGGTCTTATGAACTGGATGGAGAGAACACAACGAAAATGACCGACGCATCATTAGCTCGTGTTCGTAATGAGCGAATCGGGTTTGTTTTCCAGTCATTTGAGCTTCTTGGACAGGTAAGCGCTCTTAAGAATGTGGAGATGCCGCTGATATACTCAAAAAACGGCTGGTGGACACGGCGCAAACTTGCTCAAAGCGTCCTTGAGCGGGTTGGGCTTGGAGACCGGGTAAAACATAGACCCAACCAGCTTTCCGGAGGCGAGAAACAACGAGTAGCTATAGCGCGGGCGCTTGTCTGTAATCCGAGCATTCTGCTGGCCGATGAACCGACCGGCAATCTCGACAGCAAAACCAGCGACGGCATTTTGAAGCTGTTTGACCAGCTTCACCAGGAAGGCCAAACCATCATACTGGTAACCCATGAAGATTATGTCTCGCATCACGCCAAACGAATTATTCATATGAAAGACGGACACATTCGCAGTGATCTATTAAATGACAAAGACCCGCGAAGTTACACAGTAACACAAGATAGCAATCCGGAGGATAAGGTATGAAATTCATAATTCAAGCACCTTTGGCTTTCATTCGGCTCGCCTATCAGAGTGTGTATCTTGCATTGAGTCAAATCTGGGCTAATAAGACCAGATCGGTACTGACAACTATCGGCATTGTAATTGGTGTAGCTTCGGTAACGGCCGTAATTGCCGCCCTAACCGGTTTGAAGGCAAAAGTGCTGACTCAGGTAGAAACTTTAGGAACAAACAGCATATTTATTCAACCAAGGACTCCTAAAACAGGTCCCCTGCAACATGCCTCATGGTGGACTATTCGTTTTAAGCCAGAACATTTCGATAAGCTTCTCGAACACTGTCCCTCTGTCTCACAGTTCGGCCGTATGACCTGGATTGGAAACTACACGGTCAGCCACCGTGAGAAGTCGGTTGAAAATGTTACTGTACGGGGAACCGAGCCCGCCGTTCATAAAATCGACAGCCGGCCGGTTACAATCGGAAGACCATTATCGGTTATGGATGAAATGCAAGGCCGACAGGTTTGCCTGATCGATCCCAAGCTGCGTAATGACCTTCGCCTTGACCGTGACTGTATAGGCCAGTCAATTCTTATAAGTCACAACACATTCTATATTATAGGGGTTCTCGAAGCTCGTCCTGAAAACATATTTGGCGGAGGTAACCAAGAGAGGTCCGAGATATTTATTCCATATAAGACCAGCCTCAAGATGCAGCGTTATCCGTTCATAATGGCTATTGCCGAAAGCGAATCGGCAGAGGCTTCGGATGACGCCCTGGCCGAATTAAATTTCTTCCTTCGGAAGACACGGAATATAAAGCCCGGTGAACCCGACACATTCGAGGTTATGTCGCTCCAAAACGCATTAGAGACATTTAATAAAATAGCTCTTATGGTTACGATGGTGGCAGGCGGTATCGTAGGCATTTCTCTGCTTGTCGGCGGCGTTGGTATTATGAATATCATGCTTGTTTCGGTGTCGGAGCGCACCAGAGAAATCGGGCTTCGCAAAGCGGTCGGAGCCAAAAAGACTGCAATTTTAACCCAGTTTTTGATTGAAGCGATAGTTTTGTGCTTTTTCGGTGGGCTTGTGGGAGTTGGTTTCGGCCATCTTCTGACCAAACTGTTAGCCAGTATCCCAAAAATTCAACTTGATTTGGCATATATTCCTTTGTGGGCAATAGGCCTTTCTTTTGCATTCGCCGGTACGGTAGGTATCTTTTTTGGAATGTTTCCGGCGATTAAGGCTGCCAAACTCGACCCTATTGAGGCACTTAGACATGAATAAAAGATTTTTATCCAAATGGTATTGGTTTTTTATTATTGCCGGATTAGGACCAATTTTATTGGCCGGCTGCGAGAGTTTTCCCGGTGAAGAGGATTTTTACGAAATCACGGTGGCACCTGAGAAACTGCGACAAGTAGAAACTCTCTCTCTTCAAGAATCAAAGGTTGAAGAAAATGGCGGTACCGATGCGAATGAACCGCCTCCTCCAGAACTTGAGCTTGACCTGGAGCAATGCAGGGCTTTGACGTTAGAGAACAACCTTGACCTTAAGGTGCAGCTTATCAGCCCGGCCATCGCCGCGGAGCGGATCAGTGAGGCAGAATCTGTGTTTGAGGCGGCATTTACTTCAAATATGATATATTCCAAAACAGACACTCCATCCGCATCTTTTCTTGATGAAATTTCAGGCTCGAAGACAAGTTATTTATACAATGATCTTGGTGTTCAAGTTCCCTTGCGAACCGGCGGGACAGTAAGATTTGACATGGCTGACAGCCGTTTGAAAACGGGCTCTCCTTATTCTGTATTTGATCCTTCTTACAGCTCGGACTCATCGCTTTCAATCAGTCAACCGCTTCTTAGAAATGCAGGTATACGTACCAATACCCATGCAATTCGTATCGCGGAGTATGAACGGCAGATAACCGATGCAAGAACGAAACTTGAGGTGATACGGGTAATTGCCGCTGTTGACCGCGTATATTGGCGGTTGTATGCTGCCAGAAAAGAACTGGAAGTACGGAAAAAACAATATGACCTTGCTAAAATGCTAAATGAACAAGCCCGCCGTTTTGTTGAAGCCGGTGATAAATCACAGGTCGAGATTATCCGCACCGAGGCCGGTGTAGCACAACAGCTTGAGGCTATTATCATAGCTGAGAATAATCTACGAGACCGGGAACGCGAGTTTAAGCGGACCCTCAATAAAACCGGACTGGATATGCAGACACCGACAATAATAATTCCCACAACCGAACCTTTCCCGGTGCGCTATGAGTTGGATAAGCAGGGATTAGTTTCAATAGCGTTTGAGAATCGTATGGAAATGCTCGAACTGGAGCTTCAAATCGCCGAGGATATCAGCTCTATCGATTACATGCATAACCAGAGCCTGCCTTTGGTTACAATGGATTATAGATATAATGTCAACGGACTGGGGGATTCGAGAGACGACTCGGTTGATTTGCTTTTCAATAAAAGATTTGAGGACCACCGTGTAGGTTTGTCGCTTCTGGTGCCGTTGGGAAATGAGGCCGCAAAGAGCCGGCTGCGCCAGGCGTTTTATCAGCGCAGGCAACGACTGGCTACGCGTAACAATCGGCAGGCACTGATTGAGCTTGAGGTACTGAATGCCATAGACCAGCTTGAGGCAAACTGGCAGCGTATATTGGCCAGCAGACAAAGTGCAATTCTGGACGGCCGCTTGTTCGATGCTGAGAAACGCCAGTTCGAACTTGGCTTAAGAACATCTACAGATGTACTTCAGGCCCAGACGAACTTTGCCAATTCCCAGAGCGCGGAAATTCTGGCGCTGGCAGAGTATCAGATAGCACTCGTAGATTTGTCTTATGCAACGGGAACCCTGCTGGGAGCGGCAAAGGTACGATGGGAACCGATTGTTCCGAAAAATGCTATTAAATAGCGGTATCGAGAGCTAATCGACAACTCAAAGATTTGAAGCTGCACTGTTCCCAAAGCCGATGGTTTATTCTTCTACTTCGGGACATGACATAAGATAGTCAATGCAATCGCTGAATTTAGCAGTTGCAACAGCCATTGATGAGTCGGCCGCACCATAATAAAGACAAAGCTGGTCGGTTTCTTTATGAACAACAGCACCGCTGGGAAATACCACATCAGCAACATCTCCAATGCGTTCATAAATCGCGCTTGGTCCCAGTACCCACTCATCACTTCGCCGCAGGACTTTCCAGGGTGAATTCAAATCCAAAAGCGCCATGCCGACACGGTATATCTGCCCTGCAGTAGTTCCACGAACACCATGGTAAAACAACATCCAACCGTGAGGCGTCTCTATGGGCTGGCAGGCCAGGCCTACTCTTTGGCCATCCCAATACGCGTGTCTTGTCTTAATTAAGGCCCTGTGGTCACCCCAGTGCTTCAGGTCGGGTGAGAAACTTATCCACATATGGGCTTCACCGCGGACAATGGGACGATGAATCAGTGCAAATCTCCCGTTAAATCTTCGGGGAAATAAACATGCATCTTTGTCTTCAGGCGGCAGTAAAGCACCTAAGCGGGCGAATGCCCTGAAGTTCTTTGTTATAGCCAGCGAAACCACCGGACCACCTTCACTAAATGAGACATAGGTGACAGCGAACTGCTTCTGCTCTTCGAGCCAGACAATACGCGGGTCTTCCAGCCCCCATCTCTCTTCTCGCGAGCTTTGGTCGGCTTCGAGAGTTGGTGTAGGATCAATTTCCCAGTTAGTGAATCCATCGGCACTTCTTGCAACAGTCAAATGCGAAAAGCCTCGCATATCCTCTACTCGTACTAAAAGTAATACCTCAGAATTCAATTTAGCTGCAGCAGCATTAAACACCGCATTTGTCGGATATGGCCAATCATCCGCCGTCATTATCGGATTGCCTTGGTATCTCGTAAAAAGCTCATGTGCTTTTTGCGACCTTGTAGTCTCGGGCATAGTTTCAACCTTTACGAATAAAAACAACTTTTCTACAAAAAAATCCCGGTGCGAGGGGCTATAATTTCACATTTTAGAGCTTCAGCCTCAAGCCCACGGAAAACCTTAACTACTCTAATCGGCAAGATAAGCTGTTTTCTGTAAGCCAAAGTGTGAATTTAGGTATAACAAAGCAAAATTTCCGTCCCAGCGGACAATCCTGAATATCGACGGGGCATATCGCAGGCTGTTATCAGCACCTTTAAGCAGCAAAGGCAATTGAATATTCACTTTTAGGCTATGTTTTTTTTACCAACTGTGTTTCGTACAAGCTTTGGTACAATGGACAGGTATTTATAAGCTCATCATGCTGGCCCTGAGCAATAATCCGGCCGCTATCCATTACAACTATTACATCCGCTGAAATAACAGTGCTGAATCTGTGGGCTATTATGAAGCTTGTCCTGTCCTGCATGATCTCTTCGATAGCTTTGTGAATTTTTGCTTCACTGTCGGCGTCAATTTGGCTTGTAGCCTCGTCGAAAATCAGAATGGCGGGATTTCTCAAAATCGCCCTGGCAATGACAATTCTCTGCAACTGTCCGCCACTAAGACCAGAACCCTGCTCACCAATGACTGAGTCATAGCCCTCCGGTAAAGGAGAAATAAATTCATGTGCAAACGCTCGCTTGGCAGCCGAAATGATTTCTTCTCTGGTTGCGTCTTTCTTACCATAGGCAATATTTGCCGCTATAGTATCATTGAAAGTTACGACATTTTGCGTAACCATTCCAATCTGGCTTCGCAAACTAAATAGCGTCGCGTCGCGAATGTCTTTGCCGTCAATCAATATCCGGCCGGCATCCGGGTCATAAAATCTCGGTATCAGATTTGCCAGAGTGGTTTTTCCCGAGCCGTTTGGGCCTACTATAGCAACATTGTGTCCGGCTTTCACTGACAGGTTGATTCCCTTTAATACCGGATTTTCAGAACCCGGGTATGTAAATTCGATGTCTATGAAATCGACTTTGCTTTTTAACGGCTCAAGCTCAAACGCATCCGGGCTTTCGGCTTCCGGTTTTTCGTCGACTATCGCATATACCCGCTCAGCGGCGGCGTTTGCCTGTTGAATCCTGTTCCATACATCGCTCATTTTACGTATCGAATCGGCTGTAGCACCAAGCAGAATAAGCAGTGTGAAGAAATCCTCGGGCTGCACCTTTCCCTTAAAAACCCATTGTGCACCGAAAATCAAGCAGACAGAACCGGCCATCATTCCGAGTATTTCCATCAAAGGATCTGTTGCTGAATCCACCTTTGCAATTCTTAACTGCCTTTTTAACAGCTTCCGGTTAATTAAATCAAAACTTTCACCTTCATATTCCTGCTGATTATAGACCTTTATAACCTTAATAGCTCCCAGCGAATCCTTCAACCTGCCAAGCATTTCCGCCCAGGCCACGAGTGATTTTTTAGTTGCCCGTTTTATTTTCCGACCGAGTTTGCTGATGACGAAAAGGAAAAAAGGCGCTCCGCACAGAAATACCAACGTTAGATTGCGGTCTATCCACATTGCACAGACAATCAGACCAATTGCTTTTAACGGCTCGCGAAGGGTCTTGCCTAATAATACCTTAATCCCAATGCCGACTACCATTACGTCTCCATACAACTTGCTGGCAGTATTGCTCGAACCCTCATCGGCAAAAAAGCTGATCGGAATATCCAGAGAGTGTCTAAATGCATCTCCTCGCAAATGTACCAGAGAAGTATGCACAAGTTTCTGTACAGTGTAATCCTGATAGAATCGTGCGACACATCGCAAAGTTGTAACAACCGCCATCATGAGTATTATAAATATTACAGCTTGTTTCTTATTTTCCCTGGTTTGTTCTTTAGGTAAGTGCTTAAGAAATCTTTGTGCTAAGTTTGCATAGAAAGGCTTTTTTCCACACAGAATCTCCCTGTCTTCAATCTGAACTTTCCCATTCACCCCTATCCTTCGGTATTGAATCCTTATGGACCTGACATCGGATATAGTTGCCAGTTCCTCAAGTAGTTTACTTGCAGGTATTTTTTTGTTATTGCTGACGATACTGCCTGCCGCCCCAATAACCTGATCATCTTCTCTAAGTCCCGCCTGTTCGGCAAAACCTTTTTTCTTAACGTTAACAACTTTTAAATAATACAGGATATCTCGATTGTTCGGATCAGAAAGTTCAAAGCTGTCGGGTACATCAAAACTAAGTCCATAACGACTCTCGCTTATCTCCCTGTTGATCCACCCATGCAGCCCTTCTTCTCCCATCATAACTTTCAAAAGCGGTAAAATAGTCGCAAAGCTGAACGAAAAAAGCACGCCGATAAGCAGTGCACTGCATCCGATAATCACAAGTCTGTGCCATTGCGGCCAGATATATTGAAATACCCGATTAAAAGCTTTCATTCGATAGATAACTCCAATATAGCGCAATAGTTCCTTCTATACGTTTCGTCTTCCTTTGTTTATAACGATGGCACACTAACAAACTTATACCTTCGGGTCAAGTGCAAAGACAGTTGACTTGCGGAGCTAATTTTATTAGCTTACCTTTTTTTGAAGGAGAATAATTGAATGAAAATCGACGGTTTAGCCTTAGGTGCATATGAAACCAACTGTTATGTCCTTCGCAGCAGCGAGGCCGCTAAAGACTGTCTGATTATTGATGCAGGGCTCGGGGCGGACAAGCTAATCAAGTTCCTTCAGGAACACAACTTAAATCCTGTTTCTTTAATTCTTACTCACGGGCATATCGACCATATCGAAGGAGTAGCTGCACTGCGAACAGAGTTTCCGGATATCAAAGTGTATATTCATAAGCTCGATGCCGAAATGCTCACAGAGCCTCATGCAAATCTTTCCGCTATGACAGGATCTGCCTTCAGCGTCGAACCGGCGGATTTCTTCCTGGAAGATGAAAGTGTCATCGAACAAGCCGGGATAAAGCTAAGTGTACTTCATACCCCCGGCCACACTACGGGCGGTATTTGTCTGTACTGCGAAGACGAAGATGTTGTCTTTACGGATGATACGTTGTTCGCCGATTCAATCGGCCGGACAGACTTTCCGAATGGTAATACAGAAAAATTATTGCAGAGCATAAGAGAAAAACTTTTCACCCTGCCTGATGAAACAAAAGTATATCCCGGACATGGCCCGATGACCACAATAGCCCATGAAAAAGCATATAATCCATTCCTGCGATAGTCACTTTTTGCATTATCTCGATATCGGCAAAGCTTTTATACAGAAAACGGGTGTAACTATCTCAATTTTGTTAGTTTTACCCCTATAAATAGGCTTTTCACTTGACGGCAAGGCAGTTAATTTGGTATATAATAAATAGCAAAAAGGCAGGTGCAGGACTTTTTTGGACATGAGAAGCCTGAAATCTGTATAGTTTTCCGAATAGAGGAGGTGTTATTTGGTATCATGTGAAGCACAGAGTGTTGATGTGAACTTACAGAATATCCAGATGTTATACTTTTCGGCTATCACTCCATATTAACTTTTTGAAGAGGGATTATTATGTGTAAAGAATTGATTTCATTCGTTTTGGTGCTTGGTTTGGCAACAGGCGTTGTCTTCGCAGAGCCACTCAATCAGGACACCGGCCCCGACGGTATTGTGTCGGTTGAAGCCGAGCACTTCGATGCCAATGTTGAAGTAGGCGGCCATGCATGGGAGGAGACCGGGCCGACGGGTGACTTTACCGGTACGGCCGGTATGCATGCGCCCAACGGCAATGGTGGACACGGCAATTCAGGTTATTCCGACACGAGTGAGCGTCTGGAGTATGAGATTAACTTTGTTAAGACCGGTACGCACTATGTGTGGATCCTGGCATGGGGTGCTGATGGTACTGACGACTCCTGCCATGTAGGTCTGGATGGCGTTGAAACACCCCTTTCCGACCGAATGACCGGATGGAACGGTGCTTACGAATGGAACAACGGCAGAATGGACATGCCGGAACCATCCCAGATCGAGATAACTTCATCAGGACCACACACATTGAATATCTGGGTGCGGGAAGACGGGCTTATTATCGATAAAATCGTTCTGACCACCAATCCCGATTTCACGCTTTCAGGAGCAGAAGAGGGTCCCCCTGAAAGTAATCGCGGTCCAATCCTGAATGCTTACAGCCCCTCACCCACCGAAGGTGAAATATATTTGGACACATGGGCCAATCTTAGCTGGTCAGTCGGAGCTACTGCAGCTTCCCATGATATATATTTCGGAGAGAATTTTGACAATGTGAACGATCGTACCGGCGATACATTCCAGGGAAATCAGGCCGAAGCATTCCTCGTCGTGGGCTTTCCGGGATTTGCCTATCCGGAGGGTCTTGTTCCGGGTACGACTTACTATTGGCGAGTCGATGAAATTGAAGCTGACGGAACGAAACATTCAGGTTCCATGTGGAGCTTTACGATTCCTCCCAAGAAGGCATATGAACCTGTTCCGCTTGATGGCGTCCCATTCATAGAACTGAATCCGAGCCTTAGCTGGACGGCCGGCTTTGGCACTAAACTGCATACCCTGTATTTTGGTGATAATTTTGAGGATGTGAACAACGGTACTGTGGGAATTCCTCTGGGAACTAACAGCTATAATCCCGGTACTCTTGAAGCCAATAAGGTTTACTACTGGCGAGTCGATGAGTTCGACAGTATTACCACGTACAAAGGCGATGTCTGGAGCTTTAAGACTGCAAAAACCGGGGGAGGTCTTCGAGGCGATTACTATCAAGGTACGAATTTTCAGAATCTCATGCTGACTCGTTTAGATCCTCAAGTCAACTTTAACTGGGGCGACCCTGGTTCACCAGATGGATCAGTCGGAAATGACAACTTCTCGGTTAGATGGTCAGGAGAAATTGAGGCTCCACTTACAGAAACCTATACCTTCTATACTAACACCGACGATGGTGCACGTCTATGGGTGGATGGCCAAGAACTCATTAACGACTGGACAGACCAGGGGGTCGGCGAGAACTTCGACACAATTGACCTTGTTTCCGGTAATGTTTACAACCTTGTAATGGAGTATAATGACAGCAGCGGCGCTGCCGTTGCAGAGCTGCGCTGGTCAAGTCCATCGGTGCCAAAGGAGCTTATCCCTCAAGCCGCTTTGTCCCCACCTGTAAGAGCCGGTAACCAGAATCCGTCCAACGGAGCTACAGATGTGACAATAACACCTGTTCTTACATGGAGAGCTGGAGATTACGCATCTTCGCATGATGTGTACTTCGGTGCCGACGAAGACGCGGTTAACAACGCCACCACAGTTTCACCTGAGTATAAAAGCAGCCAGGATCTCGGTTCCGAGAGCTTTGCTCCGGGTGTACTTCTCTCGAATTCTACTTACTACTGGCGGATAGACGAAGTTAACGACACGAATCCTGAGAGCCCATGGACAGGCAATGTCCTTAGCTTAACAACCGGCGATTTCCTTATCGTGGATGATTTCGAGTCATACAATGACATTAACGAAGGTGAGCCCGGGAGCAATAGGATATATCTCACGTGGCTGGATGGGTATGACAACCCTGCTATCAACGGCTCTGTCGTTGGTAATGCTACTGCTCCTTTTGCAGAGCAAGGTATCGTCCGCACCGGCTCACAATCGATGCCGTATTTCTATGACAACAACAATAAGTATTCTGAAGCACAGTTAACACTAAGCCCGGCACAAAACTGGACACAACAGGGTGTCACCGTATTGTCAATAAGTTTTCTTGGTAATGCCGGTAATTCTGTTGAGCCGATGTATGTGAAGATTAACGGCCAAAAGGTGTTATATAACGGCGACGCATCCGACATAACACTACCACGATGGAACCTTTGGAATATTGATCTTGCATCAGTTGGTGTAAACCTGCAAAATGTCACAAGCTTAATAATCGGTTTCGGTAACGATATGAATCCGACAGCGGGTGGTTCCGGTACGGTTTACTTTGATGACATTCGACTGCATCAGGCAGCCCCTGCGGTGGCAGCTCCTTCTGAAGAAATATGGATCGAGGCTGAAGATGCCGATACGATAACCGCACCGATGGAGATTTATACCGACAAGGCTGATGCCTCCGGCGGTAAGTATATCGGCACAACGGATGATGTCGGCAACAGCAGCGGAACTCCACCATTTCCGGACGGCACTGCAAGCTATACTTTCACAGTAGAAGGCGGGACATACATTCTAAGCTGCCGTATAATTATCCCGAACGGTGATTCGTTCTGGTTCCGTATCCCGGGCGCTACTACTCAGACAGCCAATCACAGCAGCGGCTGGATAAGATGGAGCGACCCTCCTAACTCAGATTCATGGTACTGGGACGATGTCTTCAGCGCCGAAGATGACGGCGAAACGGTACTCTTTACGATGGATCCCGGGACTTATACACTTGAAGTCGGCTATAGAGAAGATGCTGCGTTGATGGATACTATCTTGATTTCCAAGGTTGAATAAACAATGTCCTCAGGCTGGACTTACGAGAACGTTAAGGTTTTTAATAATGATAACGAGTATTTTGGTTAGCAGCCAAATCATAATTTATGTTACTTAAACTTTATTTTAAGGAGGATTATTATGTCTGGAAAACTAAGGCATGTACTTTCGTTGATTTTGGTCATAGGATTAATTGGTGGTGTAGTAAACGCAGATCCACTCCGACAGGACACCGGCCCGGATGGTATTGTATCTGTAGAAGCCGAAGACTATGACGCCAATGTTGAAGTAGGCGGCCATGCATGGGTGGAGACCGGACCCGTTGACGGTTTTATCGGCGAGGCCGGTATGCACGCACCCAACGGCCAGGGCGGACACAGCAGTGACTATGCCGACAATAGTGAGCGTCTGGAGTACGAGATTCAATTTGAAAAGACCGGCACACACTATGTTTGGATTTTAGCCTGGGGCGCAAGTGGAACCGATGATTCCTGCCATGTCGGTCTGGACGGGGAGGCAACACCCCTATCCAGTCAAATGAGCGGCGGCTGGAGCGGTGGTTACGCATGGAACAACAGCAGGTATCAAATGCCGGAGCCATCGCAGATCGATATAGTTACAGCCGGCCTTCACACGCTGAACATCTGGGTGCGTGAGGACGGACTTATCATCGATAAGATCGTTCTGACAACCAACCCCAATTACAGACCGTCTGGTAATGGTCCCCCGCTCAGTCATCGCGGCGCCAGATTGAAAGCTTACGACCCAATCCCGGGAGATGGTGCCTCACATGAGGACAACTGGGTAAGTCTTAACTGGACGGCAGGAGAGACCGCGGTATCACATGATGTGTATTTCGGCGACATCTTTAGTGAAGTAGATGAAGGCTCCGGAGATACATTCAGAGGTAATCAAACCACAGGATTTTATGTCGCTGGTTTTCCCGGATTTGCCTTTCCTGATGGTCTTCCTACAGGAAATACATATTACTGGCGGATAGATGAAGTTGAGGCAGATGGTACCATAAACAAAGGCGATGTCTGGAGTCTTACTATTCCCCCCAGAAAAGCCTACAATCCAATTCCTGGAGATGGCACTGAATTTATTGATCCGGAAACAACCATTAGCTGGACCCCCGGCCTTGGCGCGAAATTGCATCACTTATATTTTGGTGACAGTTTCGACGATGTGAATGCCGGCGCTCCTAATACCTACAAAGGTCCTGTTCCAGGTACTTCTTATTCTCCAGGAATCCTTGCAATAGATAAGGATTATTACTGGCGTGTCGATGAATTTGCTCTTACCGGTACGGCTACAGGTGATGTCTGGAGTTTCAGAACAATACCTGAAATACCTGTTACCAATCCCAATCTTATCGGTTGGTGGAAGATAGATGCCGGTAAAGGCTTGAGAGTTATTGACTGGTCCGGTAACGACAATCATGGCTCTCTGGAAGATAATCCGCAATGGTCTGAAGGATTTGACGGTGTTGGGCTCGAATTTGACGGCACTAACTCCGTTGGATTGTCAGGGACGGATATGATAGGCTCGGATATAGGTTCTGTATCCCTGTGGATCAAAACCACTCAGGCCGGTGTAGGTATGATTTTTTATGGAACAGCAAGCAGTGGCGATGGTTTTGGCGACCAGGATGAGTTACACGTCAATATGATGGCAGACGGCAGAGTTCAATTCTACATCGAAGGCGGTGACACTGACGTTAATATCGACGCGGCAGCGGTGAATGATGACGCCTGGCATCATATTACAGCAACATGGGACATTAACGCCGATGCGAAACTTTACGTTGACGGCAGTAATCCGATATCAGCTCCTCATACCGCCAATTCGTTCACACTGTCCGGTTCAATCCGACTCGGGCAGCCTGCTTCTCGTCAGCGTTTCTATGACGGCCTGATCGATGATGTGCGTGTGTACAACTATGTATTATCACCTGATGATATTGCACTTATTATGAGAGGTGACGTCACACTTGCCTGGAATCCAAGACCGGCCAGCGGTTCAACATCAAATATCGATGATGTAACATCTGTTAGCTGGTCAGCAGGTGACAATGCAGTCCAGCACGATGTTTATTTCGGTACTGATAAAGATGCCGTAGCTAGCGCAGATGCTTCCGATACTTCCGGTATATATAGAGGCCAACAGGGTGCCACCAACTATAGCCCGCCTGAGGGTATTGAATGGGGCCAGACTCACTACTGGCGAATCGATGAGAACAACACCGATGGAACTGTCAGCACGGGCAGATTGTGGAGTTTTACGATTGCAGACCACATCGTTGTTGACGATATGGAAAGCTACAACGACCTTGATGAAAGTGAACCCGGGAGCAACAGGATATATCTGACCTGGGTAGATGGATTTGACAATCCGGCGACAAACGGCTCTATCGTTGGTTATGCAACTGCACCTTTTGCCGAGCAGACTATCGTTCACGGCGGCGGCCAGTCGATGCCGTTTGCCTATGACAACGCAGTCGGGAAATCAGAGGCGACTTTGACATTGACTTACCCGCGTGACTGGAGCAGACATGGAGTGGGCGTTTTGTCGCTTTGGTTTAAAGGCAATCCGGCAGGTTTCTTAGAAGATTCAGCCGGGACCATTACGATGAGCGCAGGAGGAGCAGACATCTGGAACACAGCCGACGAGTTCCGTTATGCATACAAACAACTATCAGGCGCAGGTTCGATTACGGCACAGGTGCTTAGCGTTGATAATACCGATCCATGGGCCAAAGCAGGCGTAATGATTCGCCAGACGCTTGATCCCGGTTCGAAATTCGCCGCAGTGTATATTACACCCGGCAACGGATGCAGATACCAAGCCAGGCTGACTCCCGGCTCCGGGGCAACAAGTGATACTTCAGTTGCAACGACTGAGCAAATGGCAATCAAGGCCCCCTACTGGATTAGAATAGAGCGTGACGCGGCTGATAACTTCAATGGTTACTACTCCAGCGACGGCGTTAGCTGGCAGGCAATGTCATGGAATCCACAGAAGATATCAATGCCTCCGAATGCCTATATAGGCCTGGCCTTTACCAGCCATAACACCAGTGTGATCGGGGAAGCCCAATTCGCTAACGTGACGACAACCGGTTCAGTCAGCCCGCTTACTTGGACACACGAAGCCATCGGTGTTGAAATGGCCAGCAATGATCCAGAGCCGATGTATGTCGCTCTCAACGGCAATGCAGTGGTACAACATGACAATCCTGAAGCGGCATTGATAAATGACTGGACCCAGTGGAATATCGACCTGACGCTTTTTGCGGACCAGGGTGTGAACCTTGCTAATGTTAATACGATTACTATTGGTTTCGGTGACAAGAATAATCCGCAGGCCGGCGGCTCGGGAAGTGCATTCTTTGATGATATTCAGTTGCAGCGGCCATAGCAGAAAAAGCAACCATAAAGAAAATTTTTGCCGGTGATATAAAATCGTACATCCGGCAAAAAGAGATTTGAATAAAACAGGAGCCTATATCGTTTAATTTAATATAGGCTCCTTTTTTTATCCTATTAACCGCCTTCTGCAAACAGAGGACAAACAGGGAAGAAAATCTTTCCGCAGACCGGCAGGATTGTGTAAAATAGTTTATTGAATTCAGATTGAATTTTGCCTGAGGACTACAGAGCGTGTTTATTCTTTTACCTTATCGTGTTGATGTTCCATTTAATTATAGACCAATCATGAACTGGATATTGGTTGCTTTGGTTATATTCATCTTTTCAATTCAACTTGTCGAAATCAATCAAGTCAGGAACCACCAAATGAGTCTTGTCGAGTACAAGGAAAACTCTATAACAGCACAGTACCTGCTGGACGGCTGGTCTATCAAGGGACTTTTCGGGCACATGTGGCTGCATGGAGGGCTGTGGCACCTTATAGGAAATTTGATTTTTCTCTGGCTTTTCGGCAACGCGGTGTGCTCTAAGATTGGCAACTTGTATTATCTGCCGGTATATATCTTCCTCGGTCTGGTAGCCGGGATCAGCCATTTGCTGTTTTCCGATGGTTCTGCAATAGGGGCAAGCGGTGCGATAAACGGTATCGTAGGGATGTATCTCGTCTTCTTTCCGGAAA
>JAVVFI010000085.1:0-15393 GCA_032250555.1 Sedimentisphaerales bacterium | reverse complement strand
GCTTAGTTGTTCTTTAGCGACAAATTTCTTTTATTACTATACAACCACATCAACCGGTTCGCTAACGGGCTGTTCGGCAGCAGGACTGCCGAGGCCGCTTAGATCGTTGTAGATGGCGAGGAACTTTTCATAGGCAACACCGTTTCCGTTCGGTTCGGATAATTCGGGGAGAATGTTAAGTTCGGTGACTGCCTTAGTAAGTTCGTCCGAGGCAGCAGTAAAAGCAGACTGCAAATTCTCAAGAAATGTTTGCCAGGGCAGCTCTGTAGTATTGCTGCTTTCGGTGATTCCATCATCTTCAGTCTCAGGTATAGTAGTTTCTTCAGGTGTTTTTACAGGAGGTGCAAATAAATCCCGCAAACCTTTTACAAAATCATCGAAGGCGGAGGTTAAATCAGCAGCCGGCTCATTTTGAGATTCGCCTGCGGCCTGAGTGAATGTCTCCTGGAGTTCCAGGACAGATGCAATCTGCTCATCCGCCGGTTTGTTTTCTCCTGTGATGAACGAATTAACAACACCGCCGACGGATTCCAGAACGCCGCCCACTTTTTCAACGGTAACAATTCGGACTTCTGCGGCCTCGATTGCGGCCAGCTCTTCGAAAAAGTTTATCCGAAGACGAACATCTGATACACCCTTATAATGGCCCGCCAGAAGATTACGTATTACGCCCTTTTCGGTATCATTTTCTTTGGATTCAGATTGAGGTTCAGTTGATGGAGGTTCCTCAATTTGAGCTGGTTCCGGCGGTGCCTGAAGTGTGTTTTCAACTTCGGTCTCGACCGGTTCCTGTGTCTTGGGTTTAATAAACGGCTGAGCTTGTAAGCTTATTCCATCGATTTTCATAAACTGCCCCTAACAATCATAGAAAACATTTTTACAAATATATTATCGGCAGTGAAACCTGAGACTTTAGAAAAAAGACAGTATTAGCACAAAACAGGCCTTTTAATGAGAGCAAGGGCCTGGTCAACATCGGCGGCATGGTCCAGCACGAGACGGATTATCTGGCTGTTTAGCAATGTCGGCTTGTTGGGATCTTTCGGGGTATTCCTTTCGGGAACCGCATTTTGAGAAATGGCAACGCCGCATTCGTTCATACCATCGATGGCCGCGTACGGTGAGGCAAGAAGTATAAAGCGCTTTGGCCAGGGTATTTCCTGCATGCCCTCAAATCCGAGGTAGTAGAGGTCCACCATAGAGACCGAAGCGTATCCATTAGGAGGCTCGGTGAACAACAGTAAAGATGCCTTGTGTACCCAATCGAAGTTCCGTCCAAATATCGAGTCACCCTCCGGATTCAGAGTCGCCAGAGATGTGCAAGCATCGGGATTCGCCATTTTATAAAATTTTTGGTAAAGGGGCCACTCGGTTCCATATTCGGCAAAATAATCGAAGAAGTACTCGCCGTGATACTTCATAGTATAGAGCGGAAAATCGTCCACCTTCTCCAGAGTAGCCATAATTCTGACTGGACAGTATAACAGAGCAGAGAGAGCGATTACAATAAGCGCCGCCAGAATCAGCAGCGCTTTCAGTATTCTTCTTCTAAGCTTATGCGGTTTTTTCTTTGCGGGTTCCATTAAGTAGAGCAATAATTCAACTTCGAGAAACAGTGTAACACTATTTCTTCAGAGCTATTGTTTTTTTATCATCAGCTTTGAACTGACCGCAGCAACAATACCCGAAATAAAACCAAAAAATGCATAGGAACAAAATCTGAACCAGAACCCGGATACACCAAATATAAAATGTGGGCTGAGACCTGTTGGAAGAAACATTCTTTTAGACAAACAAATAAGATTTGCTGCAAGGCCGGCTAAGCCGAGAGCCAGAATCGTTGCCGCACCTGATACTTTGTTATTCTCGATAAAATTTACGGTCCAATCCAAAATTATAGCGGCAAATATAATCATTGGCATACCTATAATGCCGCCGGCAAGATTAGCTCCCAAGGAATAAGTCGTCAAAGCTGCAAACAAACCTCCCGCCGTAGAACCAATTTTGCACTTTCCGCCCAAACGGGCAATAAGCACAGGTGTCATCCAGAAAAATGCCTTGTGTCCGGGCATACCAAGCTTCAAGCGAACCAGGGATATGAACACTCCAGCCATAATTCCAACGGAAATTGAAACCAATAACATCTTAAATCGATGACTTTGTAATATCTTTCGAATGTTTATTTTTTTTGCGGTCAATAGGGAGCCAAGCATTTTCTTTTTCACTCCATTCTACGATTAATACAGCTTTACCATTCATCAGACGGGGACGCACCCAACCGAGAGTATCATATACATCAGTGGGACCCGGCTGATGATAATTAGTTTCATATCGAATTTCGATGCCGATTTTATCATATGTCGGGGCATTAACGCAACGAGGCAGGTCACGAAGTCCGGGCATATCGATAAAACGGCCGTCATTTCCCTGTGCTCTCAATCCTACCGAAGCAAGTGCTCCAATAACGCCCTGACCATTTCCACCAAGGCTGCGTAATGGAATATCTTTGTCTTTGGCAAGCTTAAAGGTATCTTCCATTGTAAGGATTTTCTTTTGTGCCGACCGACCAAAATCAAAGACTTCTTGTGGAACGTCATCGCTGAATGTTACAGCAACTCCGGGATCGGAGCCTTCTGCAGATGCACCGGCAACAAAATCAAAAACAAAATCAACCGACTCAATTCCGTCGTTACTTTCAACGGCTATACATGCTCCACTGTTATGTGAAGTATAGGGTATTGCCCTATCAAGTAAAAACTGATGTCTTGTGACGCCGAGCGATTTCATGCCCTTTTTTGTTAACTCGGCGCATAAATCCCGGGCCAACCTGCCTGTGCCAGGACTATCGAGATTATCGGTATCGTCCATTCCTATTAAAATTGTTCTCATAATACTATTATCTAAACGCTCTTCGCGGACTTTCCTTTATCATATGTACCGAACCATCAAGGGTAACGTAGTTAACACCTTTTTGATACCAATGATGAGCGGTCGGCATATTACTGAACCAACTATCACTGAAAACCCATTTATCGGGATTCATGGTATTTGTCAGCAATCTCGGCCAATCCTGTTTTTTTAGAAAAAACGTGCTCAAATATCTATTTGCAGGTCTTTCACTAAAGCAATAATAAAAATAACCTATATTTCCACTGCTGAAATTGTTCTGGGAATATTTAAGTTCATCAGCTCTCTCACTCGGGCAATAATAAACTTTCGAGTCGCTGATGTACTTACCGTCCGCCAAATTTTTAATTAAGTTTAAATGAGGATTATAAAGCTGTTTATCGACAGGCAGAGAGGAATCATAGTCATTGGCATATAACAAACATCCCAAAAGAAGATTTTTCTGGTTACTTCTACAAACAATAATCTTCGATTGGTCTTTCGCTCTTCCTAAAGCCGGCACTATTAATGACAGCAAGAAGCTTATTATGCCTATGACGACTAATAACTCTAACAGTGTAAAACCTTTTTTGAAACGTCCATGCATTTTTACCTGACTCCTACAAGCCAATTTTCACTCATTATTGCAAAATCAGTAAAGTCCACCGTTAAATCTCCATTAAGGTCACCGGCAACAGTTACTGCAAATGTTGAAACTTGTTTTGATTTATTGTTGGTATCTATAAAAGCTCTGTTCGTATGGTAAATCGTTGGTACCGGATCTGTGCCAACATAGCCATAAACACTGAAAACAACAGGCGCCGGAACATAATCAAAAAAATATTCGATGGCAATTGTATCGCCCAAAGGATTAAGACCAGTTACACCGGAGACACCATAAACGCTAATCATAGCCGTATCGAATGCATAGCTTATCGGTTCAATATTAGGGTCTGTTATCGAATAAAAACCACTTGGCCTGCCGTATTGGTTACCATAGTAAACAAAGTCATTTACATCCAGGATATAAGGTTCTTGTCCTTTTAAATTGATTGTCATTGCAAAGTCGTTTTCCAGGCTTTTCGTATTAACTGCAATCAACAGCAGAATGTCGGAGAAGATATTACTGTCACCGGTATTGGTTATTTCGAAGCTGCCGGCCTTATCCCTAGAAACAAGATGACCTTCCATCAAACCGCCGTGAATAAATTTCAAAGCATTCATACCTCTGGCCTTATTTCCGTTTGCAGCCTGAACAAACGCAATCGGATAAGCATCATTTATATCATTATTATCCATCGCATTCACCGGATACATATTCGGATTATTTCCATCAAAGAAATCTATCCAGGAATCTTCATATAATGTATCCCATGCAATATAGTCCGACGCACCTGCCGGATGAATCAAACCAGATATCAGACAAACTAATAAAATTATGTTAAACAATTTCATCTTAACCTCCTTCTGTTGCGTCTTATTCTAATGTAAATGTTATACAAATATTCAGTAAGCAGTATCTTTCGATATTTCAAATTTACTATGTCTTCGAGAGATTCCAGCAAAATCCAAGTCCTATTAAAACAAGATTTCACCTTAATTTCAATAGTCTTCCAGTAGATTCATTTTGTTATTTAAGGAAAGAATGCTAACAAATTTATCCAAACATTCGGAATTAAAGGTCATCCTTCATGAGTAAATGTTTTTCCCTAACGGTCCGGGCTCTGTTTACTGGAAATTACCATCGATGTAAAAGGATTGACATAGACAGGCTGGATGGATATGATTTTTTCTGTTACGAACAGCGGGATTAGTGCCTTTTATATATAGAAAGGAGGCATAAGAAAATGTGCAAAAGACAAACAAACCGAATGGGACGGGAATTGAAAAGGGCAGTTTTTGTTCTGTTAGTGCTCACAAGCTCAACCGGAACAATATGGGCGATAGCAAACGGATATTCAGAAAGAGTCCAGGGATTGGCCGAGGAGATTGTCCTTAATGCAGAGGAGCTGAGGGATGCAACAAGCGGGCCGGCTTATAACCACATCGAGGTGGATGAGATTCTCGCCGAGATGAAAGAACTGATCAGTGAATACGAAGCGGTGATGGTCTTTGCCGAAAGCCCTTATCCGGGAGAAATCATGCTGGGAAGCACGCCAGGTGGTGACAGCACATGGCTTGAAGCACTGTGCGACACTCGTTATGAGGGGCCGCTGAAGGAAATACGAATCAGGCGAACCGGACACAGGGCGAACTACCTGAGAATAAATGATATTGAGATAACCTACAGTACGCCGGAGGGATGGGGACGGGAAACTTTCAACAAAAACGCCAGATTCAAGCTGTATAGCGGCAATGTGTTCAAATTAGCCCTGCCCAGACCGATGCGAATTAAACGGATTCGGATTAGCATCAATCATGAATCGACCGGTCTGGAAATCACCGGTATTCCATACCATCCCGACGGGGCCCCGCGTTTTCCGAGAAGGATGCGCCGTATGGATGTAGAGCATGGCGGTCCAAAAGAGGTTCTGTTGGGGACAACGCCCGGAGGTAACAGTACCTGGCTCGAAACACTATGCAGTAATCCCTCTCAACGTCCCATAA
Source organism: Sedimentisphaerales bacterium (assembly GCA_032250555.1). Taxonomy (GTDB): domain Bacteria; phylum Planctomycetota; class Phycisphaerae; order Sedimentisphaerales; family Anaerobacaceae; genus NIOZ-UU13. Next base: position 9,900 of record JAVVFI010000085.1, on the reverse strand, counting down.
AAGAGATACAGTTGAAAAGGACTGGCGGAAAGACGCCGTATCTCAGAATCAATGATATCGAGGTTACATATCTGACGCCGGGGGGAAAACGCAAAGAAGTATTCAATAAAAACGGCAGGGTCAAGCTTTATCACGATGGGATTTTCAAACTCTCTCTACCGAGGCCGATGAGAGTCATCAGCATTCGTGTTCTGGTCGGTCACAGTTCGACGGGATTGGAGGTCCACGGTATTTATTAGCCTTCCAAAGAGAATTCAGGGTTATATATAATCCGGGTTATTTTGCCCGGCTAATAAATCACCACCATATACTGCATTTTTTTATTGATTGTTAATCCCTATTATTAGTATAATAGTAAGAGTTCTCGTGCGAATAGATAGGTATCTGAAGGAGGTGTGAAAGCGTACCCTCGATCCTTAAACATGCCTTTCACTGCTTCGAGAGCAACCTGAGGACATTGCTTGTAAAGCAGGCCCTAATACATTATCTGCATCCGGATGAGCGTTTATGGGCGGTGAGGTAACGGTGCAAGAGAGGACAAAAGAGACTTCATACGAAAGGAACGGAGAAGATGAGTACAGATAACACAAATCCAGGCCAGTTGATTTTGAAAGCAGGGTTGTTGATTTTGGGGGCAGCCGTGCTGATTATGGCCGCGGGAATAGTGAGAGCCGAGTCTTCTTCGGGAGAAAAAGACCCAACAGCATCAGCAGGTAAGAATAAGGAGCAGTGGGTCCGTACCAAACAAAATTACGTACCGGGCGAGGTAATAGTCAAGCTCAGGGACGACCAATCAAAAGGAATATCTCTTTTATCACAATCCGGCGCCGCAACAGAGATTAGAGACAAAATCATCCTCCGTCGTCTTGAAAGTCAATATGGAGTATATGAAGAAGGTCAAATTTTCAAGAGTGCACGAAAAGAGCAGAAAAGCCTGTCTCAGGACCAAATCAGTATCTTCACGACAGCAGAACCAAAGAGGCGTTCGACAAGCTTAAAATTGTCACGGTCGTACCGCTTGAAAACCGCCGAAAAAGTCCAGAGCATTTGTGCCCGGCTCAAGGAGGATTCGGAAGTGGAATATGCCCAGCCAAACTACATTTATAGAACCTGCGCCGAGCCAAATGATCCGGAATTTCCCGATCAGTATGCTCATCAGCTAATCCAAATGGCCGACGCATGGGACATTTCGACAGGCAGCCGTGATGTGGTGGTCGCGGTTATGGATACCGGTGTTGATATTAATCACCCCGACCTTAAGGATAACATCTGGATTAACAGTGGTGAGATTCCCAATAACGATATTGATGATGATGAGAACGGCTTTGTCGACGACATTAACGGGTGGAACTTCGAGAATGACAGCAATGAAGTCACTCCGGATGCATTCGACTTTTGGGATATTGGCGGTCACGGCACAAATGTCGCAGGGGTGATAGCTGCGGTTGGCAATAACGGCCAGGGTGTTTCCGGTATCAACTGGCAATGCAGCATAATGGCCTTGCGGCTGAGTATTGACATCACCTCTGCGGAGGTTGCCAAAGGCCTTAATTACGCAGCAGCCAATGGTGCCGATGTGCTTAATATGAGTTTCGGCTCCGATGATTTCGGCCCTGACGGCGATCCAATCGTTAAAGAAGCGATTGACAACGCCTTTGCTCAGGGTGTCCTGTTGACAGCCAGTGCCGGCAATGACGACACAACAAAACCGAACTATCCGGCAGCGTATTATAATGTCATGGCGGTCGCCTCCACCAACGGTGAAGACATAAAGACCGGTCACAGCAGCTTCGGAACCTGGGTTGATATCACGGCACCCGGTACGGACATTGTAACAACGGACCTCGGCGGCGAATATATTGCCACGGCGGGAACTTCATTTTCGGCGCCTTATGTGGGAGCGGTAGGCGCATTAGTGATGTCTCATAGGCCGGAACTGACAAACGTAGAGGTCAGAGCTATTCTGGAAAATACTACAGATCCTGTATATTATGGAGATATCGACCCGATTCAAGGATATATCGGCACAGGGCGTGTAAATGCCTACGAAGCTCTTTTGGCGGCTGACCAGAGGCATCCCCTCGGCGAGATCGCTGCTCCGAGACAGGAACAGATATTCGCAGCAGACGGCAATGACATCCCGCTGGTACTGTTCGTTCACGGTGATACCTATCGTCTGGAGTACACATCATACGGAAATGAAGACTGGCAATTGCTCGATGATAACAGTGCCCTTCCTGATCCCAACGGTCTTGTCTATATTTCATTTGCCAATCCCGGCGCAGGTGTATTCGAATTGCGCCTTACCGTAGATACGGACGGAGCCACGCACATCGACCGCAAGACATTCGGTCTGGAATATGCACCCAACCTGGCCCCGTGGCCTATACCGGAAGACGCCGAAGAAGCAGACGTGTGGTATTACGGCAGTCCTTTGTGCCTTGACGTTGACGGTGACGGGCGAAATGAAATCGTTCAGGCATCAACATTGTTTGATGAAGATTCGTACTGGTCGGAAGGAGGAATAACCATCTGGAAAGAAGACGGCACAACTCTTCCCAACTGGCCTAAGGCACCGGGCACAAGTTTCCTTGATGTTTCGGCCTCCGGACTGGGTGTGGGTGACATCGACGGTGACGGTGACTACGAAATTATCGCAGTAGATGACTGGAGCGTGCTTGTCTATGCCTGGCATGTAGACGGTGAATTAGTGGACGGCGACTGGCCTTTACCGCTCGGCGATTGGTACGCTTATATCATCGGCAGTCCTATCCTTGCGGATCTCGACGGCGACGGCGACAGCGAAATCATTGTCGCCCTTGACGCTGAATCCAGGGAAAGCGACGGCTTATATGCCATCCAGGCAGACGGTACGTTCTTATGGCAGCGGCGTTATACTTCCGAAGGCCCGATGAGCGTTGCGGATTTCGATGGTGACGGAGACGTGGAGATTGCCCTTTGCGGATACGGGCCGGGCATCACCCGTGTCTATACTTTCATTCTGGACAACCAGGGCCAGCAAATCAAGAGATGGCTCGGCGGAAGCGAGAAAGGAACGGCCATCGTTGACCTGGACGGAGACGGGGAAATGGAACTTGTTTTCTGTACCGAGGAAAGCGTAATGGCGGTCCATATCGACGGCAGTAAGGTCTGGGAAGCCAAGGTGGGCGAGCTGTTGGGCACCGACGGCGCCCTGAGTGTGGGAGACGTTGACAGTGACGGTTTAAGTGAAGTCTATGTTACCAGCTTCGTCGAAGCGGACGGATTTACTTTCAGTCTCATTCACGCCTTCGACCATGAGGGCAAAGAACTGTCCGATACCGGCTTTCCCAAGACGGTTATGGGCATGGCAGCGTACAGTCCGCCTTTGATAGGCGATATCGACGGCGACGGACAGAAAGAGCTTATGATGAGCGCAACCGGTGCACCGATGATAGCCTGGGAAGCGGATGGCTCAGTAACGCCGGGATTTCCAATGTTCGGTCTTTCTACCGACTATTTAACATCGGCCGTACTTGAAGACCTCGACAAAGATGGCGATATTGAGATGATTTTGAACGGCGATGATTTCCAATTCCACGTAGTTGACCTGCCGGGTCCATACAATCCTGATGTAATTGACTGGGGCTCAGCCAGGCATGATCCGCAGAACTCGGGATGGGCCTCGAAGGGTCCGAAACTGAATCCCCTGGACGCGCCTGATGAAATCAGGCCAGGAGAAAGGCTCGATCTGACGTTGAGCGCAACTAATCCGATGAATGCCGACCTTGACTTCTTTGTGGGCAATTTACCGGAAGGGGCTTATTATGATGCCAATACTTTGAGTGTTTTCTGGAAACCGGCCGCAGACCAGGCCTTTCACAGCTATACCTTTTCTTTCCTCGTAACAGACGGCATCCGGCAGAACAGCCTGAGTCACTCGGTTAAAGTGGTTATGGACGCAATATACCACGCTAATATGGATACGGACCCCGAATGGCAGCTCGACGAAGGATGGGCATGGGGAGCCCCAACTTCCGAAGGTTCCTGGAACGGCGACCCGAGCAGCGGATATATGGGCGAGAACGTATTAGGATATGTCCTCGACGGCGACTATGAAAATAATATGACCGAAACGCGGTATGCAACTACCGGCGCCATTAATTGCGAAGGTTACGAGAATATCAGGCTGAGCTTCCGCCGGTGGCTCGGGGTCGAATCACCTTATGATTATGCCGATGTGCAGGTCTCGAATGACGGCAGCAACTGGGTGGATTTGTGGACAGTCGGCCATTCTCATATCTCGGACAGTGTATGGCAATTAGTTGAGTATGCGGTTCCTGCCTCTGTCGCAGATAACCAGCCGACGGTCTATTTCCGCTGGGGTATCGGCCCAACGGACGATTCAGTAACTTATCCCGGCTGGAACATAGACGACGTCCAGGTCGCAGGTGACAGCATCCAGTAAAATTGATACATGCATGTGATGCGAAATGCTTCGCAGCGAAATTAACTTCGCTGCGAAGCATAAGTATCGCACCCTGCGATTGAACAGCCCCCCCCTACCGTTGATTTTTCAGCTTATCAGCATGGCGGACCAAACAAGCTTGACCTTACCACCCACTCACCATGAATCCTGACTTTTTAACAGCTTCTTACGGCGTTTTTATGAGAAAATCATAAAAATCGCAGGATTTTTTTATAATTAGCGTAACGAAAAAGCGTAATTAACGTCTATCTATCAGAAGAACTAAATAGTATGGCACAAGACCAAACATGGACAAAACTTGTCAGGCAGGCACAAAAGGGCCATAAAGAGGACATAAATAAGCTGGCCCGTGAAGCCAAAGGGAGACTGTGTGCATACATATATCGAGTAACGCTGAATTATGATTTAACAGAGGATATTTCTCAGGAGGTCTTACTTCAAATGTTTAAATCTCTTAACCAGCTAAAGAGTGTTAAGAGTTTTTGGCCTTGGCTGTATCAGATTGCACAGAACAAGATACAGGAGCATTACAAGGTCAAATACAAAAAGAGCCCTGCTTTCGGTGAGGCTTTTTATAAAAACTTTACTTTACAACGCTCAAAATATCATCAAGAAGACGGATTACGGCAACTGCTAAAGAAAGAGTTATCTAAAAAAGTCGTTGTCGCAATGAAGCAGCTCAAGCAGCAGTACCGTGCGGTCCTGTCATTGCGGTGTTTCGAGCAGTTATCTTACTCTGAGATTGCTGTGGCTATGGACTGCAGCGAGGTTCGGGCCAGGATTTTGTTTTATCGTGCCAAGCAGGCACTTAAGAAACAGTTGACACACCAGGGTTTGAAAAAAGGTTTCTTATTGGTATGCCTCGGTCTATTCGGCAGATTGACAGCTCCGGCAAGAGCTGCGACTGTTACAGTAAGCGCCAGCTCGGTCAAGGTTGGTGTGATGACTGCGATTATCGCGACGGCCGGTACAAACCTGGGAATCGCGACTGTTACGGCAACGGCAGTCGGGCTGGCAACTATGGGCGGCATATCAGTTTTATCCGAAGCTACCCTACCCGAGAGGTCCGAAGTCAGGAGCATCAATTACACAATCCAGGCACCCGATACGAGCCAAGGACCGACAAGCAATTTAAGTCAAGGCGCATTCGAACAATGGTTTGCCTGTCCTGACGGAATCGATGGGCCGCTGTTTATGCGAACGCAGAGATGGGACGCAAAACAAACAAATAGACTCTCCGCCTGGCTTGAGAACGGTGATGGTAACTACTTTTACAGCACTGATAACAAGATTCATATAAACAACTACCGAGCATTCTGGAGCAGCTTAAGAGTTCGCCGGCTGCCGACCGATCCAGCCGATTTCACAAACTTTCTATCGAAAATGGTAGGCAGCCGGAGTGGTGTCGAATATAAGCGCGACTGTAAAACAGGGCTGTTAAGGTATGCTTTAGACGACAGGTTTGCCGAAGCCCGAAATTTCCGAACTAATTATAAGTATAATAAGTTAAATGAGAGTTTATTCGAGTATTACTTCTCCGAAGACATTCCGGTTATCGATGAACGGGATCAGATGCATAAAAGAGGCTGGACATACTTTTGCATCAACGGTGAAATAAATAATCAAACAATTTCCGCCATGGGGCAAATACCCTTTGTTTACAATACCAGCAAGGAATATCCGGCGTGGATGAAGTTAAAAATCGGCAACGAGCTCGAGATAATCGACTGCATGAATGGCGCATGTTTACAACGAGCCGATGGTACTGTTATTGCCGCTTATAAACCCGGAACATTCTTCAAAGGTCTGCTTCGTCCATGGATGGGTATGCACACCATAGATATTATCCGCCGAGACGCCGCTCGGAGGAGGGTGGCGTTTAGGACTATGCCCGTAAAGTACAGGGAGAACGTTATAGTCAGAGTTTATCACGAAGATGAGCACAACAATACCGAGCTGGTATATGGTATTGATATGGAAAACGATATTATCGAATACATCAGATTTGAGGTGCGGAACAGAATTATTGGATCTCTGGAATTTTCATACCTCCAGGACATAGAACAGGAAGGCGAAGAATTTATCGCCCCAGCCATAGCCCAAAGCCCTGAGACTCCAGCTCGAAATGGCCCGGGTATTTTGTGGCTGGTCGATTTGGCCCAGGGGAATTTGGGCAAGTAAGCTCATTAAGATCGTACAGAAAATTTTGTTCTTAAACATGTAAAGAGGATACCCCGGTCTATATCCAGATATAGCGCATAGTCCAGAGCGGTATTTTTGCTACGGAGAGAGCAATGAGTAAAAAAATAAGCCTCACTCTTTTCTTCATGCTGACCAGCCTTGCCTGGGGCCAAATCGGTGAAAGTGTGGAAATTACGGGCCAGGTCCGGGATTATCAAACCCGCATGGTCGAAGGAGCGGACATTGCGATTTTTGAGATACATAGAGATGATTATTATTCTCCAACATCGGTAAAATTACTGGATAAATTCAAAAAGACCGACCATGAAGGACGATTTGTTTTTAATATTACCCCAACGCCCCGTCACGATATCTATGTTGTTGCCAGGAAAGAGGGCCTGGCTTTAGGATGGTATTATATCTATAAAAAGCGCATCTACGAGGCTAAGCCGGATGATAATTTTGCCGATATTGTCCTGCCTAAACCATATACGTTAGCCGGAAGAGTTGTGGATTCCGAAGGCAAATTAGTTGCAGGTGCGAATGTTCAGGTCTTTACGCGCGAAACCGGGGAAGTTTTCTGTGATCCAAAAGATTGGTTCTCTGTCAAGACAGATAGCAAGGGCCGATTTGTTTTTAATAACCTGCCCCTCGATTTAATGGTGAAGTTTTTTATTGAAGTGCCCGATAGGGATATCGCTTATATTTACCCCCCTCGAGAAAGGGAAGGTAATGCCTGTGGAGGATATCATGTGGATTGGGAGGATTTAGAGCTGACATTACCTCCGGAAGCTACGGTTCAGGGCCGGGTGATAGATAAAGGCTCAGGTAAGGGCCTGAAGGATATGCTTTTACTTATTTTCACGAGCGAAGGGGCTGAAACCGAATGGCGTTTTCGTTCCTGTGTACGATCTACTCTTACAAACGGGGACTTCGAGTTTCAAGGCGTCCCTCCCGGCAAACATATTCTTCGTTTTATTTCATCTAAGACCGGTCCCAATGAATGGGCTGGTAAGAATGTACCCATTACTGTCAGCAGAGGAGACAAGAATGTAAGAAAAAACATTTTAGTCGAAAAAGGAGTGCCGTTAGAAGTGATTGTTAAAGATCCTACTACCGGCAAAGCGTTACCCCGCATGAAGGTACAAGTTTTTGATGACGGTTGGAATTACGAGCAGAAAGATATTTTTATTCGTGAGACCAGAGCAGATGCCAATGGTAGAGCACACCTTATGGTGCCTCAAGGGCGCTACGGGGTTCATGCATGGGGAGGGAACTATGAGACGAGAATGAATTTTAAAGGCGCAGAAGTAAATATTGCCGGTTCACAACCGGCTTCGGTGGAAATCCTTGTTAAGCCCCGTTTACATCTTGTTCGAGGAACTGTTGTGGACACTCAGGGTCAATCGGCAGAAAATGTTTATATAACTGTAGGACTGGGCCAGAGAGTTTTAACCGACAATAATGGCCGGTTCCAGGGCATGCAAAGCCCTCTCTATCCATCTCATTTGGTAGTAGCACGGGACAAAAAGAATAACCTTGCCGGATATAATTATTTCTATGATGCCATGCGTGAGCTTCGAGTTGTTTTAAGACCTGGCTGCTCAATTATCGGCCGTGTGACTGATGATATGGGCCGGGGAATTGCAGGAGCAAACGTGAATATTTCGTTGGATCGTAAGGATGGAATAGCCCATTTGGATACGGCCGGAACCCGCACGGATTCCCAGGGATACTATCGTCTGGAAACGGTCGCGCCTCTTAAGAGCAGCTTTCGCTATGACCTTAGTTTCGATGCAGTGGAATTTGCACCGACAAGATACACATTAACAGAACCCATGAAGCCCGGTGAAGAGGTTACAATTCCGAATATGCAACTGGTTAGCCTGGATGCTTTTATTTCAGGTGTTGTTCTGGATGAAAACAATAATCCGGTAGCTCGCCAACCTGTTTTTGTCAGCAGTGAAGCTGGAGGATCTCATATCGGCAAAGGTACTTCCACTGATGAACTGGGACGCTTTAAGTTTAAGAGGATACCTGAAGGCCCTGTAACTCTCCAGTCGGGTTTTGGCCAGGGTTCGGACGCTGCCTATATCTATGCACATAGCCGGGATAATGTGCCGATCAAGCTTGGGAATCATTTTAAGAACTACTTCCCTCCCTCTTCATTAGTAGGCAGTCAGCTTCCGGATTTAAGAGTTTTAGAAATGGGTTTTGATTACAAACACTTTAAAAACAAAAAAAACCTGGTAGTCTTTATTGATTATACTAAACGCCCGTCACAAATTGCTGTCAATTCATTGAAAAGAAGACAACTTGATCTTAGACGCAGTAATGTAGAAATCATTTGCATTCAGGTTGCACCGGTTGATGAAGAAGATTTCGTTGCATGGAAAAAGGAAAACAGGATATCATTTCCAGTTTATATCTTGCCCGGACAGCAAGGGTGGGACAGTAAAAACAATCCCCTCGTATTGAAACAGAACCCGGAAATCATGAATACCTTAAGGCGGGAATGGGGCGTCAGGTCTATTCCATGGACAATATTAACTGACGAGAATCAGAAAATTGTGGCCACGGGCCTCAGTATCAATCGCATTTCTTCCTTGATCTATGAAAAAGGATGGTTGTCTCCTCCTGAAAATATTCCCTTAGGTGATAAAATACGCCGACAGGATTCTCCTCGGCTCCGATATCGACGGCCAACCGGTCGCCGTCTGCGTGAACGTTGACCAAGCTTCGAAAAAACAGTGAAAAAGTTTCATCAGTCGTGAACCTTTAGATGTTCTTTGTTGGAGGATGAAAAGCTCTGAGAGGAAAAGTTTTAATGTAATACGGACTGTCCCTGTTGTACTGGTCGTTCCGGGCGTTTGGGCGCCTGCTGGAGTGCGGATCATCAACGATGTCGATTCCGCTGGTGCAAGTGATAGCTTTAGCCGGACTGTCGCTTACAGCTAACTTCAGGATACTCTGGTTGATGTGAATACCTCGCCAAAGCTGATAAAAATCTTGGTGGCCGAGGGAATTTATCGACCTGACGAAGGTGTTCACCAAACGCCCGGCGGCCACTAAGAAAGATTTTGAGTTTATTAACAACGTTACAGTTCGACACTCTGAATGTAATGCTTCAGTCGGAATTGGACATTTCCTGAAATTGATTTAGTATGTAAATCAAAGAAAGGAAATGGACATGGCAAACAATCGCAAAAAGTACTCAGCTGAGGAAAAAGTCAGACTTCTCCGCCTGCATC
>JAVVFI010000084.1:0-15522 GCA_032250555.1 Sedimentisphaerales bacterium | reverse complement strand
ATGATGGCAGACATAATGATGTAGTCTATTTGTCAAAGAACGTCATTGACCGTAGGAAAGCTCTTGTCCAAAAGAATCAACAGTTATCACATTTCAGCCACAGCTATGTGTCGGGAGAGATTGTTCCCTAACAGGAGTACTTTGAAAAATTTGAAAAGAAGCCTTGGGGTGTGTGATTATTAAGAGCCTCTAATAGTTTTTTCTTATGCTTCCTACCAAAAGGGTAGATGGTTTCGTGTACAAAGACCTAGCTGATTTTCTCTCTCCTTTTTCTGAGTTCTTTATAAATTGGACCATCTACAAAAGCCGCGTTGTAATGGCAGGTATAGCATAATGTTACTAAGTTTGATTCTTCATTGACTTTATCATTGGAAAAATGCTCAGGTATAATATGATGAACAATTAACAATCGCGTTTCTCTGTGATACTTATCTTTGAGTTGTTCAAATGTTGCTTGGCAGAATTGACATTGATAATTGTCACGTTCAAGAATTTTATCCCTGATTGGTTTCCATTTCTTCCAATTACGCGTAATCCGATGAGACATTTGATTCACTTTCATATTACGAACATTAAGTAGAGAAGCAGACAGATAATAAGTATTATTCTTTTTATTTTCTACCCATCAGTTCCTGTCCCTTTTGATTTCTTCTTTCTGCTTGACTGTGATTAATCAGGCAGTTTAGCGATTGCTTCAGACTCTTGACTTTTGAAGATATGCGTATAACGGCTCATAGTCAAGTTTATATCGCAGTGCCTCATAATCGACTGGTTTGTTTTGGGATGTGCTCTTCCGATTTACTATTGATTATTGGGGTTGATATTCTTCACTTGCGGCCATATTCCGGCTACTTGTTCTGGACACGATATAAATGTGTTTTGGTGCGGAGGATCAGCGAGTTGCCGGCGACGGCAGGGGAAGCACCTAAAAAACCATCCAACTGGTTGATGGCCAATACGCGGAATTTGCGCCCGGGCTGGATAATGGTGGTTTTGCCATCCTTATTGGAGATGTAGATGCGGTTATCGGCATAGAGCAGGGAGGCACCGAATCTGCCTTCAAGGCGCTGCGTCCATACTGTTTGGCCGGTGGTCGCTTGTTTACAGTTCAGTACGCCCAGGTCGCTTAATAAATAGAGCAGGTCGCCGGCGAGCACCGGTGAACTTTCGTGGGGGACATCCTCGGTCATCTTCCAGACCTCGTGGGTATCGGTAATATCTCCTTTGCCGCCCTGGCGCACGGCGTGCAAATGTGTGGCGCCCGGGGAGCCGCCGGCATTGATGAAGAGAAGGCCATGGCCGGCTACGATGCGGGAGACGGGGTTGTCGTCACGATAGCGGACGCGCCATAACTCTTTGCCAGAATGCGGTTCATGTCCTGTGACGAGCATGGCGCCGTTATTGATCAGTTGTGGTTTGCCGTTTACCTCGACGACCACGGGTGTGTGATAGGACTTTAGCAGATATAACGGCTCAATACCCTCGTATAGATTCCTGGGACGGTCATATCGCCAGACGTTTTTGCCGGTCTTTTTATCCAGGGCGACGACAAACTGGACATCCGTACCCTCGAAGGGACAAATGAGCAGGTCCTGATAGAGCAGCGGTGAAGAGACGGGGCCCTGAAGGTGAGCGCAGTGTAAATCTTCACGGCGCCAGACGACTTTGCCAGTTTTTGTGTTGATACAAGCGGTGCCATGGGAACCGTAGTGGACGTACACAAAGCCCTCTTCTATCGAGGCGGAGGGCGTGGCATAGGAGTTGTAGCGGTGAATTCGCTGGGGCTTTTTCGGATGAAAGACTTCAATGTCGTGGACGATTCGGCCGGTATTTAGATCTACGCAGACGGCGTAGAGAGTGTCCCCTTTACTCGTAGCGGTGGTGAGCCAGATTTGATCGTCCCATATAACGGGCGTTGAGTAGCCAAGGTCGTGTATGGGAGTTTTCCAGACAATGTTTTCCGTTTCCGACCAGTTCAGGGGCAGACCGGTCGCATCGCTTCGGCCGTCAGCGGTCGGGCCGCGCCAATCCGGCCAATTGGCAAGGGATTGTGACGAATTTGCAAAGAAGACGATAACAAACGCTATTAGTAGATATTTTCCATTTAGTTTCATAAACTTTCCTTTTTATAAATATTCCATCGCTCAAAATTCCGCCCGTTGATCAGGTCAATAGTGTAACTGGCCAGTACGGATTCACTGTATGCTGGAAATTTTTAATCTCTCTCGATTTTCATCGTACCGAATGGTGTGCTTTTTTTCAATCATCCTTTCCATCAATGAAGTGACATAGATTCGCTAAAAAACCATAGCGGCGTAGCCTACACTGTCGGCGCTGGTGGTGTTCATATTACGCAGCATTATCTCGTTACTGTTTGTGTGGGCGAGGAGCATGCCTTTGGTTTTGCCGAGCTGTTTTGCGGCGGCGATTGCGGCGGCCGCTGCGCCACCACCGCAGGCATTGCAGTTCTCAGCTGTACCGGCAAGCAGACGTTCCGGTTCGAGTTTCAGCGCCAGGTCGATAAACTTCCGGTCATTGACTGTATCGGCCCACTTCAAGGCTTCGGAATTTACACCCATCGGGGTAAATCCATAGCGCGGGCCGTAATGTGTCAAATCTGTCGAGCCGAGGCAGACGATTTTCCTGCTCTGATTTTTGTCGATAATTTCACCGACGGACTTGCCCAAGGTCACGGCATGTTCTCTCGGCGGTACTATAACCGGTAATATCTTTGCACCGGGGAACAGATACTGAATAAACGGTATCTGTACTTCGATACTGTGCTCGGCCCTGTGCGCGTTGAGGTCGCTCACGGACGGGCCGGCATCCAATACGTCGTCGGCCAGGTCCTCATCGATGAAAATCTCACCGAGGGGTGTTATCCAACTGCCCCTGTTATAGACGGCAGGTGAGGAGCCGAAGTAGCCGTGGGCGGCCCCGAATATTATGAAGGTATGTACCTTTTCATGCTGGAGCTTTATTGCCGAGAAGACCATGGCCGCGAGGGGCCCGCTGAAAGTCCAGCCGGCATGGGGAACAATACCGGCTACTATCGTTTCAGGCAAAGCTTCGGGCAGAACTTCCGCATCGCGACACTCGTTGATTCGGTCTATACAGGAGTCGTTCTGCCCCGGATAAAACTGACCAGCCACAATCGTTTTTCTTGTTTGCATTTAGTGGACCCGAACGTTAGTATTACCACATAATTTGAATTCTTTAATATTGTAACCTTTTAAGTAGAGAAAACAATATGGTATCTGAAAAAACAACTCCCGTGGCGGTAGTAATGGGTTCGGACAGCGACCTTAAGGTAATGAAAAGCTGTGTGAAGCAGCTCGGTGATTTCGGTATTGAGCCTGTTGTACGGATAATTTCGGCCCACCGAACTCCGGAAATTGCCGCTGAATTCGCTCAAAACGCGGCTAATAAAGGCATAAAAGTAATTATTGCGGCGGCGGGCATGGCGGCGCATTTAGCAGGTGCGATGGCGGCAAAGACAACGCTGCCGGTGATTGGTGTGCCTTTGGATTCCGGTTGCGGGTTAGGCGGGCTTGATGCGCTGCTGAGCACGCTTCAAATGCCGCCGGGTGTGCCTGTGGCGACTGTGGCAATCGGGAAGGCCGGTGCGAAAAACGCGGCTGTTTTGGCCGTTCAGATACTGGCATTGGCTGATGGTGAGTTTGCGGAGAAAATAGCCGATTTCAAAAAGGCACAGGAAAAAAAGGTGATAGAAAAGGACTCAGACCTGCAAAAATCCTGAAAATTGCGGTTTTCTCCTTGACTGGAAAGCGAATAAGTGATATAGATAGAGTTCGGTGAAGCTTGTTTCCTTAGAAACAGATATATGTTGATTTTTGTTTCCAAGGATTCGGTTTTTTTTATTTGTACATATATGGAGGAGTATTGTGTTTCGCGCCAGAGACATAGTTTTAAGTAAGAACCTTGCTTTGTGCCCGGTCACTTCACACTCATATTTATCATCAATTAACCTTTCAGGTATTGGAAACAATCCCAGGATGTCGGGATTTTGGCACGCAGCCAAAGACAATTTTTTGTAACTCTTTTTTCAGGAGGACTATTATGTTAAGAAATGCATTAATTCTAATTGCAGTCGCGTCCATTTTGATCTTTAGCGGCGCGGCACATGCGGCGCGTGACATCACGGGCCCGGGAGATATCATTCAGGGTCTCCCTAACGACGGCATAAGTCAGAACGGCGACCACGGGTGGCCCGGCAACGAGCCGCCACATCAGGCCATCGATGACCGTATCGACACGAAGTATCTGCACTTCAAAGGAGATATAGAGCCTACTGGCTTTCGAGTAACGCCGGCCGTTGGTTCGACCCTGGTTACCGGATTGACGTTCACCACGGCCAACGATGCCGAACCTCGCGACCCTATCGAGTACGAACTGTGGGGCTCGAATGACAGCATCGACGGGCCGTACACGTTGATTGCAAGCGGCGATATCGTCGATTTCGCCCAAGCGACGGTGTGGCCACGGCGCACGATAAATGAGACGCCGATCGAGTTCGCCAACACAGTCTCCTACGAGCACTACCAGGTAATATTCCCCGTCGTTCGCGACCCGGCTGGGGCCAACAGTATGCAGATTGCCGAGGTGGAGCTGCTGTCGCCTGTTTTCAAGGCCTCTGAGCCGGTTCCGGCTAATGGTGCCGTACATGAGGACACCTGGGCCAACCTTAGCTGGACACCCGGAGAAACTTCAGCTTCTCACGATGTGTACTTCGGTGAGACTTTTGACGATGTGGATGCCGGTGCCGAAGGCACGTTTCAGGGCAATCAGAGTTCCCCATTTCTTGTTGTCGGTTTTCCAGGTTTTGCCGTTCCGGACGGTCTTGTTCTGGGAGAAACCTACTACTGGCGTGTTGATGAGCTTGAGGCCGACGGCACTACGATATACAAAGGTGATGTCTGGAGTTTTACAGTTCCTCCCAAGACCGCATACAATCCCGATCCAATTGATACAGGCAAGTGGGTTGACATTAATCCGATCTTAAGCTGGAGACCGGGTTCTGGTGCGAGATTACACTATGTTTACTTCGGAGACAATTTTGACGAAGTCAGCAATGCCGCCGGAGCAACTCAACAGACAACGACAACCTTTACTCCCGGGGCCCTTGAGATGGGCAAAACTTACTACTGGCGGGTCGATGAGTTTGATGTTGTAGAAACACATAAAGGCGATGTCTGGAGTTTCACGACTACCGATGGCGGCGGCGGCCTCAAGGGTGAGTACTTCAACAATATAGACTTGAGCGGAACGCCGGTCCTGACTCGCATAGACCGGGGCGTTGACCTCAATTTGGTTGGCGTGGGCCCCGGTGCGCCGGTGAGCGACGATCAGTGGTCGGCCCGCTGGACGGCAGACCTCGAAATTATCGTCGCCGATACTTTTACATTTGCCGTCAACTGCCAGGACGGCACCCGCCTACGGATCGACGACAAGCTGATCATCGACCAGTGGGTGATTCCTACGGTCACCAGTAAGTACTACTCCGTGCCGATATACCTGGAAAAGGGCATACATTCGCTGCGGTTAGAGTTTTTTGACAGCGGCGGCGACGCCGTTGAGCAGTTGTACTGGTCAACACCGACGATGGCTGAGGAGATCATCCCCGCCGGTCCGCTGCAGCCGCCATTCAGGGCGAACAGCCCGAATCCGTCTAATGGTTCGGTAGATGTGAAGCAGACGACCATTCTTGGCTGGAATCCAGGAGAAGCTGCCGCTTCGCATGAGGTCTATTTCGGAACTGATGCCGATGCTGTCAAGAACGCCGATACCAGCTCGCCTGAATACAAAGGCAGCCAGGCTCTCGGTGCTGAGAGCTTTGATCCGGGACAGCTCGAGTGGGATACCGCTTATTACTGGCGTGTTGATGAGGTCAATGGCACCCATCCCGACAGTCCGTGGACAGGCAACGTATGGAGCTTGACGACCGCCAACTTCCTTATAATAGACGATATGGAGAGCTACAATAACATTAACGAAGGTGAGGAAGGCAGTAACAGGATATATCTGGCCTGGGTGGACGGATTCGACAATCCGACAACAAACGGCTCTACCGTCGGTCATTTTGATCCTCCATTTGCCGAGCAGACTATCGTTCACAGCGGTCTTCAATCGATGCCGTTTGCTTATGATAATGCTGTCGGCAAATCCGAGGCGACTTTGACATTGACTTCCAATACCGACTGGACAGTCAATGGTGTCGAGAAACTGGGGATTTGGTACATTGGCGATGCGGCCAACGCCGCCGAGACGATGTACGTTATGCTCAACGGCACCGCTGGTGTCGATAATCCTGATGCTAACGCGGCACAGATTGATGACTGGACTGAGTGGACTATCGATCTCCAGGCGTTCGGTGTGAACCTTACCAATGTAACTTCGATTACACTTGGTTTTAGATCGGTTACCGGCGGGACAGGTTCGTTGTTCATCGATGATATCCGTCTGTATCCACCGGCGCCTTAAAGAAGGGCTTTGACAGTTACATATAACTGTGAATCAGATTTGTAAATCAGGGGCCTGTACCAACACGGTATGGGCCCCTTTTGATTGATATTTTATTCCGCTGGAATCAGGGCAGTGATACTGAATTATCTGAAAGTTTAAGGTTAATCATTATGAATTCCCTTGACTGGGAAGCGGATAATTGGTAAAGATAGTATATTCAGTGAAGCTTGTTTTCGTAGAGACAGTTATATGTTGGTTTTTGTCTGTCGGGAGGCAAGTTTTTTATTTGTACATACAGGGAGGAGGAGTGATTATGTATTGCGCCGGAGACATCGTAAGAACCTGTCTTTAGTTAATCGCAGTTACATATTCACACTTCCAGGCAAATTAAAGGTTTCTAAATTGAGAACAACTCCGAGATTTCGGGTTTTGGTGTGTGGCCAAAGAAAGGTATTTTAACTTTTATTTCAGGAGGACTATTATGTCTAAAAAGATTATTTATGCATTGTGCTTTGTGTTAGTGACAGGGCTGGTTCAGGGGCAAGCGCAGGGTGCGGCTTATCGGGCTGCTTACTGGGATGCGGACTATGCGGACCACTGGATTAGTGCGGGCGATGCGGCGGCAGCGCGAGATGCCCTTGATGCCGCCGGTTATGAGATTCTCGACGCAGACCAACTCAAGACGTGGATGGATGCACGCATCAAAGACGGTGTGAGAAGTGTGGTTGTGATCTGCAAGGACGTCGTACCGGAAACTGTTGCAGAAACCAACACAGCAGACTGCACAATTCGCCATTATCTCGACGCAGGGGGCAAGGTCGTGTTCTACGGTGACATTCCCTTTTACAACCAGGGCAATCCGGGCGGCGGCGAGACCAACTGGGGGGACGGAGGCGGGACCGGCATATTGGGCTTCAATACCTCCAGCGCACCGCGTGACAGCGGCAATACAGTTACTATTACCGAAGAAGGTGCAGAGTGGGGACTCACCGATACATGGGTATCGCAGCGTCCAGCGGCTCCTGGTATGGTTGATATTATTTTAGCAACAGATGACGGCGGAAATGCGGCGGCGTGGGTAAAACACTATGTCCCGGGTGACATTTACGGCGGATTTGTTCGTTTATGGGACCGCGGTAACGTGTATAGTTTCGATGACCTTATTCGTGTGGCGGAGTACGGCCTGAGCGGTAATCCTTTAGCCCGAGGTCCGAGTCCTGCCGACGGTTCTTTGCATCCGGATACCTGGCTCAGTATAGAGTGGTATGCCGGAGATTTTGCCGTTTCACATGATGTGTATTTCAGTGATAATTTCGATGATGTCCAAGCCAGTGCCGAGGCCGCATTCCGGGGCAACCAAGGCGCGACAAATTTAGTCGTGGGCTTTCCCGGTATGCCTTATCCGGACGGTCTTGTTCCGGGTACCACATACTACTGGAAGATCGTGGAAGTAAACGAAGCCGAGCCGAATAGTCCATGGGAAGGTCCTGTCTGGAGCTTTGGTATTCCCCCCAAGACAGCCTATTTACCCGAGCCGGCTGATGGCGGTGAGTTAGTAGAGCTTGATTCAAAGCTTAAATGGACGGGAGGTTTCGGCGGGAAACTGCATACTGTGTATTTCGGCGACAACTTTGATGATGTGAGCAATGCCGCCGGAGGTATGCTTCAGGGACTTACAACCTATGATCCCGGCCCGCTTGAACAGGCCAAGACTTATTACTGGCGTGTAGATGAATTTGATGCCATTACCACATATAAAGGCGATGTCTGGAGTTTCACTACTATTGGCGCCGTGGCAAGCCTGGACCCGGCTAATGGCGCGGTGGATGTTACGCAAACACCTACTCTGACATGGGTGCCGGGCTTAGGTGCTACATACGAAATTTATTTCGGCGCCGATGCAGCTTCTCTGGAGTTGAAAGGAAGCGGCAACCTCGGTTCCGAGAGCTATGAGCCCGGGCTACTTGAATGGGATACGACTTACTACTGGCGTGTTGATGAGGCCAATAATGCAAACGCCGACAGCCCGTGGACCGGGCCTCTCTGGAGCTTCACCACGGCCAACTTCCTTATTATTGATGATATGGAGGGCTACAATGACATTGATGAAGGCCAACCCGGGAGCAACCGGATATATCTGGCCTGGATAGACGGATTCGACAGCCCGACAACGAACGGTTCTGTTGTTGGCAACCTTAATCCTCCATTTGCCGAGCAGACTAAAGTTCACGGGGGTTTGCAGTCGATGCCTATGGCTTATGACAATGCTGTCGGAAAATCAGAGGCGACTTTGACATTGACATCCAATACCGACTGGACAGTGAAAGGTGTTGAGACGCTGACTATTTGGTACCGCGGCAGTTCGACGAATGCCGCCGAGCAGATGTATGTCACTTTAAATGGCAGCGCTAGTGTCGATAATGATAATCCTGACGCTGCACAGGCATCGAGGTGGACCGAATGGAATATCCCCTTGCAGGCGTTTGCTGATCAGGGCTTGAACCTTGGCAATGTAACTTCGATTACGCTTGGTCTTAGATCGGTTACCGGCGGTACAGGTTCGTTGTTATTCGATGATATTCGTTTGTATGCTCCGGCACCTTAAAGAAGGGCTTTGACGGTTACATACAACTGTGAAATAGATTTGTAAATTCGGGGCCTATGCTGATTTATTTCAGTATAGGCCTTTTTTGATTGGTTTTAAGATACGCCGCAAATGACCATACACTATTTGCACTGTTAATTACATCCCTTATTAACGGATTAAAAGCTGTTTTAAGACTGCATTTTGCCGAAAAATATTGCCAATCAGACGGGTTTTCTCCTTGACTGGAAAGCTAATAATTGGTATAGATAGTATATTCGGTGGAATTCGTGTTTATGGAGGCAGATACCACAGTTTTTGTCTCCCGGAAGACGGTTTTTTTATTTGTACATATTGAGGAGGAGTTATTATGTGTTGCGCTGAGATTATGGTCTTAAGAAAGGCTTTGACTCTGTGCTCTGCAGTTTCATATTCAAAGTTCTCAGCAATTAACAGCTCTTATTAATGAGAAAATCCAAGGAAGTCAGTCTTCGGTGTGTGGCCGGAGCGAAATTTCCTATAATAAGTTGTATGTTGAAGTAAGGAGAAATAATATGTTAGCTAAGAAATGCTTTTTCATGGGAATTATCACCTTGCTGAGCTTGAGTGTGGTGATGGCGGACCCACCTGCAGTGCACCCGAAGACCGGAGAAGAACTGGTGATAGACTGTCTCCGGGGTACTGTTACAATTGACGGCGATCTGAGCGACTGGAATCTTTCAGCGATGACCCCGGCAGTTCTTGATGTGGCAGAGCAATTGAATTCAGGAGCAGCCAGTTGGGACAACGTCGGTGACTGCGGCGGAGAATTCTATATGCTATGGGATGACGAGAACGTTTACATAGCAGCAGTGGTGACAGACGACGTGTTATCTCAAAATAAAACCGACGGCAGTATCTGGAATGCCGACGCTATCGAAGTCTTTTTCTCGACGTTAAACGCGGTTTCAGGACATGACGAACATTACCAATACGGTTTCGATTTCAAGGAACAGTCATGGCTTTGGGACGACATGGAAGGTGCCGGTCAGACCGCGGCTGATTACTTACAGACAGCATCCTCCATAACCGGCGATGGATACATTATCGAAGCGGCTATCCCACAATCAGAAATCACTCCTTTTGACTGGTCCGTAGGCAGTATCATTGGTTTCCACCCTGTTATTGATGATACAGACTCGGCTGACCGTGAAATCCAGATGACCTGGACAAGCCGTGAAGCTCATGACCAGAGCCAAGGATTTGGGTATCTGATTCTCTCCGATGCTACCGCCGGTGATCAACCGCAAGCCCGGCGCCCGAGTCCGAAAGACGGGGAACTAATTGAGGGAACGTGGGCTAATCTTAGCTGGTCGGCGGGAGATTTCGGAGTCACGCATGATGTATATATCAGCGATGATTATGATGCTGTGAACGAAGGCGCCGAAGGCACATTTGTCGGCAACCAGGGCTTGATGTTTATTGTTGTCGGTTTTCCGGGATTTCCTATGCCGGAAGGTCTGGTTCCGGGAACAACTTATTACTGGCGAATTGACGAAGTAAATGATGCCGAGCCAAACAGTCCGTGGAAAGGCAATATCTGGAGCTTTAGTACTGCTCCGACGACTGCATACAACCCCGTTCCTGCTGATGGTGAAGCATCTATAGGCGTGGATGTTGCTCTTACCTGGACGCCAGGTTACGGAGCGAAACTGCACACTGTTTACTTCGGTGAAACTTTTGACGAAGTTGACAATGCAACAGGCGGTCTTCCTCAGGGAACAGTGATTTATACCCCCGGCACACTTAAAATGGCCAAGACTTACTACTGGCGCGTCGATGAGTTCGATGTTGTCGAAACGCATAAAGGCGATGTCTGGAGCTTTACAACTGAAGGTGCTGTCGGAAGCCCGAATCCGGCCAATGGCGGTAAGGACGTTTCACAGACACCAACTCTTACATGGGTGCCGGGAGTTTTCGCCGATACATATAAGGTTTATTTCGGGGCTGATCCGGCCGCTCTTGAATTGAAGGGCAGCGGAAATCCTGGCGAAGAGAGCATTGAACCCGGACAGCTTGAGTGGAATACTACCTATTACTGGCGGGTTGATGAGGAAAATAACGCAGAGGCAGATAGTCCGTGGACAGGCCCCCTCTGGAGCTTTACTACGGCCAACTTCCTTATCATAGATGATATGGAGAGCTACAATGATCTTGATGAAGCTGATGCCGGGAGCAACAGGATATATCTTGCATGGATTGATGGTTTCGATAATCCGGGGACAAACGGTTCTGTCGTTGGTAATTTTGATCCTCCATTCGCAGAGCAGTCTATTGTTCATAGCGGTAATCAGTCGATGCCGTTCGAATATAACAACGCCGTCGGAAAATCAGAGGCGACTTTGACGCTGACTTCAAATAAAGACTGGACAGTTAAAGGTGTCGATACGCTGACGATTTGGTATATAGGCGGTTCTGGAAATGCAGCCGAGCAGATGTATGTTACTCTAAACGGCAGCGCTACTGTCGATAATGATAATCCAGATGCAGCACAGGCATTTACCTGGACCGAGTGGAGTATTCCCTTGCAGGCATTTGCCGACCAGGGTGTGAACCTTAGCAACGTAAGTTCGATTACTCTTGGTCTCAGATCGGTTAGCGGCGGAGCAGGCAAGATATACTTCGACGATATTCGTCTTCTTGCACCGGCACCGTAAGTTTGGATTAGCTGTTAATTAAAATTCGCAGTTAGCGCAATTGATTTACTAATTCGGGGCCTGTACTAATTTGATTCGGTATAGGCCCCTTTTCCATACCGGGACAAACCCAGAATTGCTCAAAATCGAGGGGAAACGTCGATTTTCTCTTGACTGGAGAACAAAAAAATGATATAGATAGTATAGATATCAGATGAAGTTTGTTTTGTTGAGATAGATATGTGAGTTTTTGTATCCCGGCAGATGAGCTTTTGATTTGTACATATTAGGGAGGAGTTGTTATGTGTTGCGCTGGTAGTGTAATATTAGGTAACGGCCGGATATTGTGTTGCGCAGCTTCCTTTCCGTACTTCTCATCGATTAGCAAATCATATGATAAGAATAATCCCGGGATATCGGGATTTTGGTGTGTGGCCAAAGAAAGGTATTTTTTAACTTTTTTTAAGGAGGACTATTATGTCTAACAAAACGAAACATTTAGTGTTTGTGTTCTTAGTCGCATTTTCATTCAGCTCGTCGGCTATGGCTGTTATTGATATAGCGATTTCAACACAAGCAGGCTGGTTTAGTCAAGGTGCGGCTGACCGCGAAATGCAGGAAATTGCCGACAACGTAACGGGGGCTCTGGTCGAACAATTCGGACCAAATGATCAAGATGCCCTTGCCGATTGGGTGATAGCCCACACCGGTGACGGCTTATCAGATCTTTTAATTATGTGCGGACAGTTCCCAGATACTATTTATGAACCTGGTAATTCACAGGATGACGGCTCATTAGCTGAATTATTCTTAGATGACGGTAATTGTATTGTTAATACCGGTGACTATATGTTCTACGTCGTAAATGGTGCCGGGACAAATGGCGAAGGTGGAATACGAGCAATGATGGACAATCCCAGCATTACAATGTGGGACGATGATACACAAGTTGTTGTTACCGCCGACGGCCAGGAATTCACTCCGACTTTAGTAGATTACGCAACTGACCGCCCCTTCCATCTTGATGAACTCGATGGCGCCTGGGAGGCCGAACTTATTCTTGCTCAAAACGATGCAGGAACAAGAGCTGATCCGGTTATCGTTCATAATACAGAAACCGGCGGCCGATTAGGCATTTTCTACCAGACAGCCAGTCAAGATAATGACCCGCGCGGTGAAGTTATAAGTGAATGGATTAACAACTGGTATCTCCCCAATCTGGGCAGCGGCGGCGGCAACCCGTTCGCCCGGCGTCCGGTTCCGGATGACGGTGCTTTGCATGAAGACACATGGATCAGTCTGGCGTGGAGAGCGGGATATTACGCGGTTTCTCACGATGTGTACATGGGAACTAACTTTGACGATGTGGATGCCGGCGCCGAAGGCACGTTCATAGGCAACCAAGCCGCGGCGAATGCAGTAGCGGGCTTTCCGGGATTCGCTTTTCCTGATGGTCTTATTCCGGGTACGACTTACTACTGGCGAGTTGATGAAGTCAATGATGCCGATCCGAACAGTCCGTGGAAGGGCCCTGTCTGGAGTTTTAGTATTCCTCCCAAGACTGCTTACAACGCCATGCCTGCAGACGGCGCAAAGTTTATTGACGTAGAAGCAGACCTTAGCTGGACGGAAGGTTTCGGCGGGAAATTACACACGGTGTATTTTGGCGACAACTTTGACGATGTGAACAACGCCGCCGGCGGACTTCCCCAGGGAACTACGACTTATGCTCTGGACACTCTTGAGCCAGACAAGACTTACTACTGGCGAGTAGATGAGTTCGATGCCATCACCACTTATAAAGGTGACGTATGGAGCTTCACAACGGCCAAGGTCGGAGGAGGTGTCAAAGGGGAATATTTCTCAGGTATGGATTTAGGTAATCTCGTACTGACACGTACAGATCCTCAAATCAACTTTGCCTGGGGCGACGCAGGACCGGATGATACAGTCGGCGTCGATAACTTCTCGGCCAGATGGACCGGTGAGGTGGAAGCGGCCTTTACCGAGACCTATACGTTCTATAGCAGTACCGATGACGGCGTGCGACTCTGGGTTGACGGTCAACAGATTATAGATCGGTGGATAGATCAGGGCACAACCGAACACAGAGGAACGATAGACCTGGTCGCAGGCAGTTCGTATGGCCTTGTAATGGAGTATTATGAGAACGGCGGCGGTGCGGTAGCAGAGCTTCGCTGGTCAAGCCCCAGCACGCCAAAGGAGCTGATTCCCCAGGCGGCCCTTTCGCTGCCTGTAAAGGCAAACCAGGCAAATCCGGCTAATAATGCTGTGGATGTGAGCCAGAAAGCTACTCTTAGCTGGAGTGCCGGAGACGCGGCGGCTTCTCATGAAGTCTATTTCGGAACTGATGCGGATGCAGTGAGAAACGCCGATAGCAGTTCCGCCGAGTACAAGGGCAGCAAACAGCTCGGCTCTGAGAGCTATGATCCCGGACCGCTCGAATGGGACACCACTTACTACTGGCGTGTGGATGAGGTCGAAGACGGCGGTACGATACAGACGGGTAACCTCTGGAGCTTTACGACAGCCAACTTCCTTATTGTGGACAATATGGAGAGCTACAACGACATTAACGAAGGCGAGGAAGGCAGTAACAGGATATATCTGGCCTGGATTGACGGATTCGACAATCCTGCAACAAACGGTTCTACCGTTGGTCACTTAGATCCTCCATTTGCCGAGCAGACTATCGTTCACAGCGGTAATCAGTCGATGCCGTTTGCGTACGACAACGGCGTAGGCAAATCCGAGGCGACCTTGACATTGACTGATACCCGTAACTGGACGGAGAACGGTGTCGATACATTAGCGATATGGTACATCGGCGATGCGGCCAACGCGGCCGAGACGATGTATGTTATTCTCAACGGTACCGCTAGTGTCGATAATCCTGATGCTAATGCAGCACAGGTAGAGGACTGGACCGAATGGAAAATCAGCCTGTCGGACTTCAATGTGAACCTTAATAATGTCAATACGATTAGTATTGGTTTTAGATCGGTTACAGGCGGTTCAGGTTCGATGTACTTCGATGATGTTCGTTTGCTTTTACCGACACCTTAGAGAAAGGATTTGATGGTCAATTAAAACGGTGAAGTAGGTTTATAAATTCGGGGCCTATACTGATTTGGTTCGGTATAGGCCCTTTTTTCATTGATACCTGAAAGTTTATCGTCAATCCAGCAAGGATTTTCCTTGACGAGAAGGTGAATAATCTGGTATAGATAATATTAGCGAAGTTTGTGCCTGGGTAAGTTGGGCAACTGTGGTTTTGAGTTAATGAAGCCGGTGCAATTCTTTTGATTTCAATACAGGAGGAGCTTTTATGCAATGCGCATAGCCGTAAACGGAAGATGCGTGCTTTGCAGATAATTTTGTAACTTCCAATCAACAACCTATATCTAATTAAAAGGAGGACTAATTATGTGTAGAAAATTGGGTTATCCGGTTCTTTTTGTTTCGATGTTTGTCTTTGCTCTTACCGGTACTACTAAAGCAGAGCTTGTCGGCTGGTGGAGGTTTGATGAGGGTTCCGGAACTACCGCAGTTGACTCAAGCGGTAACGGCAACGACGGCATCTTCAATGGCGATCCACAATGGGTTATGGGTTATTTCGGCGGCGCCCTGGAATTCGACGGTGTAGATGACTGGCTCGATTGCGGAAGTGACCCGAGTCTGGACCTTACTACCTGGACAATAACATTCTGGCTTAAGGTGAATGAAAATAAGAATTATAACGGCTTTATCATCAAAGGT